>RPQH01000010.1 GCA_003820375.1 Ignavibacteriota bacterium | reverse complement strand
TCATAATCAAATCATAATATCATCCCTTCGGGATTCTTTTTTGGTTGGAATATTTTTCTACCATAATACCATCCCTTCGGGATTCTAAATCATATAGAATATTGAATCCTTAACTTAATGCCAGTGCCTCTTCTGGCGAAGCGTTCAGGAGAGGAGATGGGGGTGAGGTTTTCAGATCCGGAGTTGTTCCCTCCTTTACACTCCTTCCCAAGTTGTACTTGGGAAGGAAATTGTACTTGAAATTATATTTCAATTTTGTATTGCTAATGAAATTAAAGAGTAAGCAAAGCTTACAGTTCAATTTCCTTCCCAAGTACAACTTGAGAAGGAGTGTAAAATGGCCGATGGAGTGATACCGTAAAAAATCAGAGTTGGGTTCAAAACAGTGCTAAGATGGGTTCAAGTTGTGTCGGAGTTGGGGTCAAGTTGGTATCAAGTTGGGTTATCGTTTTTCAAAAACAGGGGTTAACTCATTGCAGTATAAGGAGATAACGCCGTCAGAGATGTGAGATTTTTGATTTAAGATTTGCGATTTTGAGCTGGAATCGCCAATTTTTCATCAAAATAAAACTTCACTATATCATTAACCATTATCGCTATGGGAAAAATCCTGTAGCAAATTATTGTCGCAGTTGTTGGAGAGTTAAAGTATTACTTGAAGTATTTCCGGCTCATTTTATTCACATCACGGTCTAATCGCATTTTGATTCTTCTTACTTCTAAGCTCTGACGCCTAACTTCTAATAATTGTAAATCCTGCTAAAATTGATGGGATTGCCACGCTTCGCTCGCAATTGTGCTTAACATTCAATCTATTTTAAACAAAAACTTGACAAACGCAAATATCGTATATACATTTGTATAGTGATAAATATTATCACTCAATACCGTTCTTTGATAATATAGAGATGAATTATGGCATGTCGTAATATTGTTTGAATATACTGCTAACGGATTTGGTTAGATTTTGGAAGGATGAAAAAAATATGCATTGAAAAATACCCTAAAGTAAATATTAATCCGGAAATTGAATAAAATCTTCAATTTACATATTTTTTCAGCAGTTTAATAAATTATCAGAACTTATTGCTTCCTCCCTGCATTATACCATGACACTCAATACTTAAAACTCATGGAGGAAATTTATGGACGACAAAATCAAGGGAAAGAAAATTGCTATTCTTGTCGAAAACGGTTTTGAGCAGGTAGAGCTGCTTGAGCCGAAATTAGCCCTGCAAAATTCGGGTGCTGAAACAGAAGTCATATCACCGCAAATTGATATAGTTAAAGGATGGGACCATACAAAATGGGGAGTAGAGATGAAAGTGGATAAACACATCAATGATGCTAATGAAAGTGATTATGATGCATTGCTTCTTCCGGGCGGTGTTATGAATCCCGATAAACTGCGGATGAACCAAAAGGCAGTTGAGTTTATCAGGTCGTTTTATGAATCAGGCAAACCTATAGCGGCAATTTGCCACGGTCCATGGACACTCATCGAAGCAGGAATAGTTGAAAACAAAAAAATGACATCGTATCCGTCATTAAAGACCGACCTTATTAATGCAGGTGCCAGGTGGGTTGATGAACCAGTTGTTGTTGATAACGGAATTATCACAAGCAGAAAACCGGATGATATTCCGAAATTCGATGAAAAGATGATTGAGGAAATTAAAAAAGGCGTGCATGAAAGAGTGATGAGATGATTTGAGATTTATCTTCATTGCGAATTTCGAATTGCTTATTTCGAATTGAAATAATTGAAAATTGGAAGATTGGAAGATTTTATCAATTTTTTCTTAACCCTCTTTTCCAAATAGTATTTTTTGGGGAAGAGGGTTAATTTACCTCAAAGCACTCTGTCAAATAAGACATTCTTACCTTATAAACCTTATGAACCTTATGAACCTTGTGAACCTTATGAACCTTATGAACTTTATGAACCTTATGAACTTTGCAAACTTTTTATCCTTTTTTTCGCTAAACCATTGATATATAACTAATATTTTGTTATCTTTTGTGTTTCGATGCAAATATGTACGAATTTGTTCAAAAACTGATAGAGACAAAGGATAATTTTATATTAACGAGCCATGTAAACCCTGACGGAGATTCAATAGGAAGCGAATTAGCCCTATATACTTTTCTTAAAAATAAGGGGAAAAACGCAAAAATTATCAATTATTCAGCAACTCCATATAATTATTTGTTCCTGGATAAAAACAACATAATAGAGAAATTCGATGAAAATATTCATCAAAAGGCAATAAATGAGGCGGGAGCCGTATTTATTCTGGATACTAATGAATATTCCCGCTTAAAAACAATGGCTCCGTATATAAAAGAAAGTCCTGCAATAAAAGTTTGTATAGACCACCACCTTGGAATGGAGAAAAACGGATTTGATAACGTCATTTCCGATATAGAATCCCCTTCCACAGGTGAGATTTTATATAAATTTCTGCTATCCTACGGGAATAATTCAATAAACAAGGATATTGCCGAATATCTGTACACTGCCATAATGACAGATACCGGTTCATTCCGCTTTCCGCGAACCGATGCAGAAACCCATTTAATTACGGCAAATTTACTTGATTTAGGTATCGACCCCGTATATATTTACAATGAAGTTTACAGCAAATCAAGTATTGGAAGGTTAAAATTATTATCCATATTTTTGAGAAAGCTAACTCTCGAATATGACAATAGGTTAATATATGCCGTCATGCTTCAGAAGGAATTCGATGAAACAGGAACTACCGAATACGACACTGAAGGATTCAGCCATCACATGATGAGCATAGAGACAGTACAAATAGCTTTAATATTTACAGAAGGAAGAAACGGGATAAAGGTCAGCTTCAGATCAAAAGGCGATATTTATGTGAACGAGCTGGCAAAAGAGTTTGGCGGCGGCGGGCATAAGAACGCTGCCGGTACATGGCTTGCTGAAAAAGACATGGACAATGTCTGTAAGCGTGTCATTTCAAATGCAAAAAAATACATAATTAACTAAACTTATTTGTGGAGACAAAATGAAAATTAAATTTGAGGTTAAGAAAATTAAAGATATAAAAGCTGATGCTGTATCATCTTTTGTTTTCGAAGACCAGGTAGATCAAAAGCTGCATTGGCTGAATACTCTCTTCAAAGGAGGGCTTGACGTATTAATAGAATCAAAGGACTTTAAGGGTACTGCTAACGAGGTGTTTATTACATATGTAAACGGTGAATCAAAGACCAAAAGGTTGATGACAGCAGGTCTTGGTAACAGTAAAGAGATAACACTTGAAAAACTCCGTAATGCTTATGCTGCTGCTGCAAAAAAATTTAATTCATTAAAGCTTACTTCTGTAGGTTTTGAGCTTCCTGATCTGACTGCAGTAAAAGGGATAGTGAATTATTCAATTGCTGATATTGTTCAGGCAATTTGCGAAGGTGTGTTCCTCTCTCAGTATAGTTTCAAAAGGTATATAGAAAAGAATGAATTTGTTCCATTAGATGAAATTGTTTTCTTTACCGATTCACCCAAATACACAAAAGAAATATCGGACACATTAAAGAATGTAAAGATTATTTCTGATGCAGTATTTGTAGCCAGAGATTTAGGGAATGAACCTTCAAATATGCTCACTCCCAATAAATTTGCCGAGCATGTAAAGAAGCTTTCAATGAAAGCAAATTATACAGTATCCATATTTGATGAGAAGAAAATAAAGCAGTTGAATATGGGCGGCATAATAGGTGTATCGCAGGGAAGTGATAACCCGCCAAGATTTTTAATCCTTCAGTATTTCGGCAGCTCAAAATCCGAAAAACCTGTAGTACTTGTCGGAAAAGGTGTAACATTCGATTCAGGCGGAATATCCATTAAACCATCAGTTGGAATGGAAAACATGAAGATGGATATGTGCGGTGCGGCAGCCGTTGTAGGTGCATTCGAAGCTATATCGCGTCTCCACTTAAAGCTTAATGTAATAGGGTTAATTCCTGCAGTAGAAAACATGCCGAGCGGCACTGCAATAAAGCCGGGTGATGTTTTAAAGAGCTATTCGGGTACAACAATGGAAGTTGCCAATACAGATGCTGAAGGCAGGGTAATACTAGCCGATGCTCTTGATTACGCTGCCAACTATAAGCCGAAAGCTGTTTTTGATATTGCAACTCTTACAGGAGCAGCAGTTATTACTTTCGGTAACCTGATTGCAGGTATTATGGGAACAGATGACAACATGAAAAAGAAATTATTTGATGCAGGTGAAAAGACAAACGAAAGAGTTTGGGAGCTTCCGCTGTATGCAGACTATGAAAAGTTAATGAAGAGCGAAGTTGCAGATATAAGGAATATAGGACCGGCAGGACGAGGTGCAGGAACAATATTAGGTGGTATATTCCTTAAGAAATTTGCAAGTGATAAATATCCGTGGGTGCATATAGATATTGCAGGTACTGCAATGGTTCCGGCTGAACCCGCTGAATATATTTCCAAGGATGCAACCGGATTTGGTGTAAGATTATTTGTCGAGACACTTAAGAATCTATAAACAATAGCGAATTGCGGATTGTCAATTACGAATTTATTGATGGATTGTATAATTGAAAAATTATTTATGCTATTTTTTCCAACTTGACGAACAGGGAAATTTTATTAATTTGATAAATTAAAAAATAAATTCGAAATTGACAATTCGCAATTCGCAGTTTAAAATTGAATCTCCCAGACAGATACTCTGGGTATTAACCCTTATCAATTTCTTTAATTATTTTGACCGCCAGGTTATCTTTCCGCTGTTTGCTTTTTTAAAAATAGATTTTGCATTAACCGATTTTGAACTTGGATTGCTTGGCACAGTATTTATGATTGTGCATGCCGCCGCATCGGTTCCGCTTGGTATTCTTGCCGATAAATGGGTTAGGAAAAATATAATTTCATTCGGCGTTATAGTATGGTCAATTGCTACATTCTTTTCGGGACTAGTAAATAATTTTCATCAGTTACTTGCAGCAAGAAGTATTGTAGGCATTGGTGAAGCTGCTTATGGTCCTGCCGCCACTTCTCTGCTTGCAGATAAATTCCATGAAGATAAACGGGCACATGTAAACTCTATCTTTCATCTTGGTATGTTTGCAGGGGGTACGCTTGGAATGATTCTTGCCGGTGTGCTTGGCACTCATCTTGGATGGAGAATCTGCTTTTTTATAGTCGGCATTCCGGGATTTATACTCGCCATTATAAGCTGGAATATCTTTGAAAAGAAACAGAAGCATGAGTTCCATGTAGATATTGAAAAGCAGACTATCTATTCCATGTTCAAAATAAAAGAATATGTTATGGTACTTATCGGCGGAATATTTTTAACCTTCACTTCAGGCTCTATAATCAGCTGGATTACAGTTTTTATAGTAAGGTATCACAACTTTTCAGTACAGGATGCATCAATATACCTCGGCTCAATTGTTCTTGTGGCAGGACTTGCCGGTATTTATTTTGGCGGTAAGTTTGCGGATAAATATTATAAAAAGGGTAAACCCCGCTCATTTTTGATTTCAATCGGATTTATAGTTGCTACTCCTTTGCTGTTTGTTATTGCAACCACTTCAAGCAAAGCCTTGCTCCTGGTATCACTTACACTTTCCACATTTTTTATGGCCTGGTATTACGGACCTATTGTTGCCCTGATACAGGACATAGTACCTTTCCATCTTAAAGCCAGTGCTTATGCATTTTATATTTTCTTTGTTCATTTGCTTGGTGATACTATGGCACCTTCGATTATAGGAAAATTATCAGACATAAGTGATTTGAGGACTGCTTTCTATTTACCGATTGCAACAAATCTTATTGGTGCATTGTTTTTTGTGATAACCACAAGAATAATGAAGAAAAAAGCAATGGGCAATGAACAATTGGCATTGAACAATTAACAATGAGCAATTAGCAATTAGCAATGAACAATTAACAATGAACAATTAGTAATGAACAATTAGCATTGAACAATTAGTAATGAACAATTAGTAATGAATAATAAGCAGTGAACAATGAGTAATGAATAATAAGCAATGAACAATTAACACCGGTTAATTAGCAATGAGGAATTGATATGAAAAAGTTAAACCCGGTTATATGAATTACACTAAGACTCTATGATTTACCTCCTCAATTTTTTCAAGCAGCCATTCACCATTCGGTATAGCTAAGTCATTTCTTACGGTTTTCAAAAGCTTATCAATTTCAAACTCATCATTATTTTCTTTTGCCATAACCAGTTTATACAGATAACCTGTAAACCTGATGTAATTTTCTTTTAATTGACTCCCGATGGAAATGTTCTTATTAAAAAAATGCTTCGTTGAATCAATATAATTTAATAAAGTTTCAATCTCGTTTAGCTCGTAATATGTTTTGAGATAAAATGATTTTACATACACTTTATCAATTAAATCCATAAATTTCACTTTGCTTAAATTATCCATTACTTTATCATAATCCTTAAGCTTAAAATACAAAGTTGCATAACTTAAAGCCAAAGTAGGTTTTTGATATGCAGGTTTCAGCAAGTGAATGTATTCTTCAATATATTTTTTTGCCCATTCCGTTTCATATAAAAAAGTAGCGTTACTTACTATTCGTACAAATAATAATTTAGGCATATATTTCCCCTGGAAAAGCAGCCCTTCTCTTAAGCGGAATTTATCTAATTCAAAACAAATTTTCCTGAATTCATTATCTCCTCTGTTTAATTTAACAATGCAGTAATTGGAAAGCTCTGTTATCCAGGTGTATTTTTCTGCATACGGAAATAAATTGAAATTCTGTTCAAACAACTCTTTCAGTCTGTAAAAATGTTCCGTTCTTTCCTCATCTATAACCAGCATAATCATTCTGTAATACATTTCAAGAATTGGAGCATATGTAAAATTATGCTCATATGAATATTCAATAATCTTTTCCATTTGTAGATTTTCTATAAATGTGTAAGACAAATTGTCTTCAAACCGGGTATTATACACAGTATAGCTTGTATGCAGACTTCCGATAACATCAGAAATATCCTTCATGAAAGCTAAAATTGTATATTCACCTTCCTTTACTATATGCTCAAAAAGTAAATGCTGTGCATCTTCAAGAAAATAATATGATATTTTTCCTTTTTCCAATTGTGTTTTATATCTGAAATAGTTGTCTTCAAGCCCCATCTTATCCAGAGTTGCTTCCAGGTCATTAAGCTTTTTGTAATAGTATGACGTGAGCTTTCTATCCCAAAATTCTTCTGCTATCTGATGCTCCCTGATAAATTTATTTTTCTTTATTGAGACATACATTAAATATTCTTCAACAAGGTTTAGAAGAGAAGAGGTCAGATTCCAAATAATTTGTTTATTAAACTCTTTGCCCGGGTATAATTTGGAATAAACATATTCCGGTGTCAATTTTTCGTCATCAAATACCGGGTAGAACTTTTTAAGCTGGTTGAGGAAAGGTATATAATTTCTGCCCCCGTTAAAAAACGGTGAAGAAATAAATTTCTCGAACTCCTTCATTTCATTTTTCGAAAAAGTTCTGAGAACATTGATGAGTTTTGAATTATTCACGACAATATTGATTAGTTTTAAAAAGCCAAAATTCTTTAAATTCAGCTAAAAATCAACATTTTTTAATTGCATCCGGATTTCTTACCTGATTAGTTTCGCTAAAAACATTCTTTGCACACCCCTCTATCCGGAAATTATATTTGTCCTGTCAGTGAAATTAACACAAACAAATGAGCAAAAATAAAAATAAATATAGTTCTAAACTTCCTATGCACAGCGTATTATGCCTTGCTCAACAGCTGATAAACGATTTTATAAGTGTAAGAACTATGAAAAACATGCTTTTAGGATTAAATGACAAGAACAATAAGAAAAAACAAAGAAATATTAAAAAAATAAATAAAAGGAATAATAAAATGAAAATCTTAAAAAATTTAAAACTTTTTGTACTATCGTCAATTTTACTTGCGGTAGTTCTAACAGGACTTTCTTTAAACGCAAAAAAAGATATAGATGTAAACCAACCTGCTGTACTTGAAATTCCTGAAAGCGAAAACTTTGTCGGAACATCAGAGTTTATTTACAAATCAAAAGACGATAATAGAACATGGCATGTGATTAACAGGTATTCTTCGGGGCTGACAGATGACCTGACTGCTTATAATAACTCTGAATATACATTTACTAAAGAAAGCGTCACAGTAATAAACAATTATGCGGGCATAAACAGCCGGGAATTTAAAGCAAATAAATAATAAATATTAATAAATAATAAAAACTAAAGGAAAAAAATAATGAAAACAAAAATTTTAATGAAAGGTTTGGTCGTGCTTGCAATTTTGCTCACATCAATAACAGGATGCAAGAAAAATGACAGCTTGATGGGACCGGACCAGAATATGCAGGTATCATTTCAGATATCGCAGCAGCAAGGGATAAACGGAGGAGTTCAGTTCCTTTTCAAACCCTCTTCAGATACAAAAATTTCAAGGATAGTAAGCAAATTTCCTGCAGAGCAGTTTGCCGATACTATGAGCTACACAAACCCAAATTACATTTACAGCAAAGACACCACATATATCATAAATGAATATACAGGTGTTCAGCAGGAACAGCAATGGAAATTCGATTTTTCTGGCAATACACAGAGCGGCACTAATTCAGGTTATAATGTTACAACAGATTACACAGTACAATAAATAAAATATAATTATCAAAATTTAAATAACAATAAATAACTTTAATAAATTAAAAAACAAAAAAAGGAAAAACAAAATGAAAAACTCAACAAAAACATCTTTAATCATCGTTGCTTTAATAGCAATATTTACAACACAGATATTTTCACAGTCAGTTAAGATGGGAATTGAAGGCGGTATGAATCTCTCTAATTCAAGTTTCACACCTGACATTCAATCCAGTTCAAGAACAGGTATGATGTTTGGCACGTTTGCAGAAATAAAAGTATCCCCCATATTATCCATAAAACCTGGTGTAAGATACATTATGAAAGGTTTCTCAGTAACAAACAATGGCGGATTACCAAACAATTTTAAGGTAAACTACATTGAAGTCCCCGCACTGCTTAAAGTAACATTTCCGGTATCAAGCGTAAAGCCATATCTGGAAGCAGGCCCGACACTCAGCTTAAGAGTATCAGCAAATGAAGAGATTAATCTTGGAAATCAGCAGCCTTCACAGGATGTGGATGTAAGCCAGCTTTTTGAATCAACGGATATCGGTCTCTACTTTGGCGGAGGAATGGATTTCCGCATAGGAAGCAGTACTGAAATGTTCACAAGCATTGGCTACGGATTAGGACTTTCAAATACTCTTAGCAGTGCCACAACTCTTACAGCAAAAAATAACGGTATCAGGATAACAACCGGTGTAAAGTTTGATTTGTAAGAAGAAATTATAAAAGAACAATAATTAATTTAAGCCCGGCAAAATGTACCGGGCTTTTTTCATTTTTTGAAACATACATACTTTTTAAAAATTGCCGCTTTTTTGATTAAAAATACCATTGACAATACAAAAATAAACATATAATATAACAACAGTTAATTATAAATACCCCCCCCCTTCTTGATAATTAACGACGCTTACTGAAAGAGGGAGGAAAGACCCACGATGTATATACCGCGATATTTTGTTTTCATAGAAATAAATTAAACATATTTTTATTATGAAGAAAATTAATACACTTCTAATAATACTGCTGATAACTGCTGAGATGATGATTACAAATCTAATTTATGCTGATTGGGTGCAGGTAAATAACGGATTAAACAATCTTGCAGTAAATGCTCTTTGTTCTTATTCAAGCGGAGGAATAAACTACATATTTGCAGGCACACGCGGATTCACTTACCAGGATGCTGAAATATACTTGTCAACAAATAATGGAAACAGTTGGACTTCAATATTTACAACTGTTAACGGTGGTGATATTTTTGAGTTTGCAGCGACTAACATTGGTGGTGTTAATTATGTTTATGCTGGCACAATGGGCTATATTTACCGAACAACAAATAACGGAGTAAACTGGCTTCAGCTTCCATTACCTAACGGAACCCATTGGTATTATTCTATTGAAGCAAACGGCAATTATGTTTTTACCGGTCTGAAATGGTGGAGCAATGATTCGGGCGGAGTTTACAGATCTACTGATTATGGTCTAAATTGGATTAGGACTTCACTTCCAACACCAGCTTATGGGGATTATAATGCTTTAACAATTAATGGAAATAATGTTTATGCAGGCGGCTATCCTGGAACTTTCGTTTCTATCGATTATGGTGTTAACTGGTTACAGTCATATAATAGTTATCAAGCTCTAACCTTTACAGTACATGGAAATTATATATTTATGGGATTAGGTGGAGGAGTTTATATTTCCACAAACAATGGTTTTAACTGGACACAGTCTGCGTTGAATTATGGCACTATAAGTTCATTATTGACTTATAATGACATTATTTTTGCGGGTGGAGCAATAAGCGGTGGTGGTTTTTATATTTCTACTAATAACGGATCAAACTGGCTGAACAAAAGTGATGGATTAATAAATTTAGTTGGGGGTATAGTTACTTCTAATAATAATATTTTTGTAGGGACAGGTGGAACTGGAATTTATAGAAGATCTATGAGTGAAATTGTTGGCATAAGAAAAGTCCCAGGTAACATTCCACAAGAATTCAAATTAAGTCAGAATTTTCCTAATCCTTTTAATTCATCTACACAAATCGCTTACGAACTACCAACTACCAATAGAGTGAAGTTAAATATATATGATATATTGGGACAGGAGATTGCATCTCTTGTTGATAAAAATCAAACTCCCGGTAAATACACAATCACATGGGATGCTTTTAACAATACAAGCGGTATTTATTTTTGTAAATTAATAGCAGTTTCAGAAAATAAAAATGAAAGCTATATGAATGTTATAAAATTGATTTTAAATAAATAAAAATGATGAAATAAATTTTAAAAAATATTTAAAACGGGCAGGCTTACCCGCCAATAACAAGTTCGAGCTGGCTATAGCGGGTAAAAGGAAAAACACCTTATCCTTTTGAAGGGATACTCTGCCCTTTTTTCATTTCTTAAACATAATTATTCATTTCCAGTTTTTATCACTTATAAAAAAATCCGAAAATTGAGTTTATTTCCAAATATTCCCGGTAAAAAGGATTTTCCTGCTCAATTTTTTGTGTGCCTTAACAAACTAAAACAGGAGAACATTAGCCACAGAGCACACGGAGACATTGTCATTTAAACAAATTATTTCAGGATTATCATCTTATTTTTCTTAATTTCAAATTAGTTGATAATATTTTTGAAATGGTTTAATTGATTATGTCTCTGTGTTCTCTGTGGCTTTGTTATCAAAAATTATTGCTGAGAATTTCCGAGGTATCCCAAAGACGAGTACAGGGTTGTCCCGGGCTTTTTCATTTCATGAAACATAATTATCCCTTTTATTGTATTATAAATAAAAGGTTTATAAACGGAATTTTGACTATTTTTTGCAAAAAAAACTTCTTAACCTGTAAATATGTTATAACTTTAGGCATCTCATATTTAATAAAATACAGTTATTTTAGGAGTTTACTAATAATAATATAGCTTTTGGACAAAATTAAGAACGATAATATTTCTGATAATAATAATAAAAGAGAAACGGTAAAACATCTTAGGTGCATTAATATTGATTGTGTTTTCAACGGCTCTAATCATCCCGGCCATGAACGCAATACATGTAACCATCCAAACCTGAAAGTAGAAAGCAAGTTTGCCGATATTACTATTGCTATATGCTCCGAGTTCCGCTCAAAGAAGGATTACAGCTTTGCAGTCCCGGCAACACTAATCGACCTGAAGACAAATGCTGAAATTGAAATTAAAGGTCAGCCCGACCCTGCTTTCACTCATATTGAAAAAATAACGACTGAGGAACTTGAAGACTCAATTAAAGAAACATCGGAGACAGATAAAGAGCTGGCTGCAATAACTCCAACCGGAGATGGAAAGCCGCAGGTCGTTGAATATGAGAAACCCGTTGTTATAAAAACAGTTGATGAGCAAACGATAGTAACAGAACCCTATCTTACTACAGATACCAGGCGTTCAGACCTGCAGATATTAAAAAGATTATATCAGCCTTATTTAAAACGCGGAATTGTTGTTTCTATTATTGCACATTTTATTGCTTTATGGCTCTTGTATACTTTTGCGGTAACAAAGGATGATGCAATCGACCCTTCTCAGCAGCAAAGGATTGTGGTTGTTGAAGACATACAGTTACCGGAAACCCCGCCGCCGCCGAATGTTCAGCTTCCGGGAGAGGAACCTAAAAACGATGCCGGAGATATAGGTACTAACACTACAGATGTCAGACCAAAGATTACGCCTAAAAATGTTAAGCCAAAGATAATAAGACCTAAAACAACTGAAGAAGATACAACGAGTCTAACGAAGACAAATACAGCAGATTCTCTGAAAAGATACAACGACTCATTGCTTGCAGTTCAAATGGGTGACTCAACACGTTTGAATTTACCGGACTCATTAAAGAGATTCGTACCTCCAAACGCACTTGGCTTACAGATGTGGTATCCCCTGAACTGGAAATACAGGGATAACCGGGAGATTAATCTTTCCCAGAATGAATTTAACGGTGTAATTATAAATACAGATTCATTAAGTGAAGACCCAGGTGCTGTTACAATAATTATAGGTGTGGATGATCCAAAACACTCTAATTTTAACAAGACCACGTATAAAAATACTTTTGCAATGGATGACAGTACCGAAACTGCATTTTCAACTGACCCTGCATTAACAGGGTCGAATATAATTAAATACAAATTTTTTATTTTTACAGATGCCACCGGCACGAAGAACCTGTTTGTAAATGCTGATATAAATAAAGACAAGTTTGAAAAGTATAAACCGTACGTAGAAGCAGTTGTACGTTCTATTAA
The DNA here is from genome assembly GCA_003820375.1 of Ignavibacteriota bacterium. Lineage (GTDB taxonomy): Bacteria > Bacteroidota > Ignavibacteria > Tepidaquicellales > OLB5 > RPQH01. The sequence goes on along the minus strand of RPQH01000010.1, from coordinate 58,978 downwards.
AATTGCCAAGACAATACCTCCGGGAGGAGATTCAGGCGATAACAAATAGCAGATAACAGATAGCGGAAAGAAATAAATGGATTTGGAATAATAGAGATTTGGTTTACAAATCTCTATTTCTATTTAGATACTAAAATATTTTTACAAACTAATATTGCTAATAGATAATAACATACAATTATCCATCCGCAGCAAAGCAGAAGAGCTTGGTTTTGTAAAGACAGGATTTGCAAGAGCTGAGATTTTGGAAAAAGAATCAGATGAACTCCGGCAATGGCTGGAGCTTGGGTACGATGCTGACATGAAATGGATAGAAAAAGGCTTCGATAAGAGAAAAGATATCAGGTTGGTTATGGAAGATGCAAAATCTGTGATTTCATTAGCATATTATTATAATACTCCATATGAACACAGCGAAAACCTGCCTAAAATCTCCCGTTATGCATGGGGGAAAGATTATCACAAAATCATCAAAAAAAAGCTAAAAGTACTAAGCAGGTTTATAGAATCTTTGATTATTACTCCAAAACCGCAAAATACGGAAAAACAGCACTTAAGTCTAATAAAAACCAAATTTTATGTAGACGATGGTCCAATTATGGATAAAGCCTGGGCAGTTAAAGCGGGCATCGGGTGGCAGGGAAAACACACAAATATCATAAATCCGGAGTATGGCTCATGGCTGTTTTTGTCGGATATTATTACCAATATTGAGTTCGATATTTATGATGAACCGGTAGAAGATATGTGCGGGAATTGTAATATATGCATTAACGCCTGCCCAACCGGTGCATTGATAGATGATTATAAAATTAATTCTAACCTTTGCATTTCGTACCAGACAATAGAAAACAAAGAGGATGATATTCCCGGATATATTGACTTAAGCGGTTGGATTTACGGGTGCGATATTTGCCAGGATGTATGCCCGTTCAATCATAAGGATATTGTAACTGATGACGCTGATTTTTATATGAAAGAAGAGCTGAAGGGAAAGACAAAGGAAGAACTTTCGGCTTTAACAGAAGAAGAATTTAATGCTATATTTGCAGATTCACCTGTAAAGAGAACAAAGTATAAAGGGTGGAAAAGGAACCTCAAAAAGCTTGAATGAGCCGTCGTATATAAAGTTATTGCATTCTGGAGAGTTAAGGAAACGTGCTGATATTGCATACAGCATTCTTAACTCCTGCAATTGCTGTCCGCATAATTGCAAAGTTGACCGTATTAACAATGAGCCTGGCAAATGCGTAAGCGGTGGATTGCCGGTAGTATCATCATATACCCCTCACTTCGGTGAAGAGCCGGTTTTAACAGGCACACATGGTGCAGGCAACATCTTCTTCGGCAATTGTAATCTGAAGTGTGTCTACTGCCAGAACTATGAAATAAGCCAGAACTATAAAACTGAGATAAACAATCAAATCTCATTTGAAAGGCTTGCCAATATAATGCTCGAATTGCAGGATATGAAGTGCCATAACATTGGACTCGTATCCCCTACTCATTTTTCTGCTCATATATTAAAATCAATCTGCATGGCTGCAGAAAGAGGATTAAGACTGCCAATCATTTACAATACAAACGGATATGATTCAGTTGATACATTGAAATTATATGAAGATGTCGTAGATATATTTCTTCCTGATTTTAAGTATGGTGACAATGCAATCGCAAGGCAATACTCTAAAATAGATAACTATTTTGACAAAGCAAAAGAAGCAATAAAGGAAATGTACAGGCATGTCGGAGATGAATTGATTTATGACGGTAATGTAGTAGTTAGAGGGCTTATTATCAGGCATCTTGTTCTCCCTAATAATTTGTCCGAATCCGAAAATGTATTCAGGTTTATAGCGGAAGAGTTAAGCCCAAATGTGCATATATCGCTCATGTCGCAGTATAACCCTGTTCATTATGCAGAAAGGGACATGCTAATAAACAGGAAGCTCAGGATTAGTGAATATGAAAGAGCAATAGCATTAATGGAGAAATACGGGTTAAAAAACGGCTGGATACAGGATATGGAGAGCAGTGACAGCTATAACCCTGAATTCAACCGTGACAGAATAAATCCGTTTGGCAATTAACTGATAAATCTATTTCACAAGCAAAGCTTTTTTCATTTCAGTAAAATAGTCAGTCTTTAATAAATAAAAATACACTCCGCTTGAAAGCCCTGCAGCATTCCATCTAACACTATACGTTCCTGGATTCATATCTTCATCAACCAAAAACGCAATCCGTTTACCGTTAACATCATAAACCATAAGAGATACATTTCCGGCTTTCGTTATATCAAACTTTATTTCGGTTTCGGGATTAAATGGATTCGGATAATTCTGGTAAAGAGAATATTTAGTTGGAACATTCTCGTTTATTTTTTGAGTTGATGTTATACCGCCGTTTGTTGTCTTATAAATTATGCCATTGTCACTTGCAGCATACCCCGTATTATTATCAGCAAATCTAATATTATATATATTGCCGTTAACGGAATTATTAATCCAATTTATTCCGCCATTGGTGGTTTTCCTAATAATTCCATTGCCTCCGCAATAACCTGTTTGTGAATTTATAAAATATATACATTTATATTGATATGCTGAATTTGAATCAAGAGCTGTCCATGTTTGACCGGATGAAGTGGTTTTTCTTATACTGCCATAACTATTTACCATATATCCTGTATTTTCATCATAAAAATAAATCTTATACAAAACATAAGGATTAATTCCCTGGTAAATAAAACCTAAATAGGTCCAATTTACACCGCCGTCAGTTGTTTTTTGAATATTTCCCTGATATGGTATATTGTACCTTCCTCCTATACACCACCCGGTATTTAAGTTGATGAAGTATATATCGGATGTATAATAACCCCCTACCGGACCATATACATAATTCCAATTATTACCACCGCTGTTTGTTCTGTAAATTGCAGATCCCATATATCTATTATCATTATAAGTATAACCATGAAGTTCATTTGCAAAAAATACAATCTTATCCAAACTAATCCCCGCAGAAAATGTACTTGCCTGCTCCCAGTTATTACCTCCATTTACGGTTCTCAAAAGTATCGTTGAATTTGAAGAATTAGACATTGTACCAGCAAAGCCAAATAATGAGTTTACAAATGTGATGCCTTTTAACGCATGTGTACTGGTTGTATATTGAACACTCCAGTTAAGGCCACCATTTGTTGTTCGTAAAATTTTGCCGTCTTCACTTGTACAAAATCCCGTACTGGCTGAAAAAAAATAAAGTGAGTTTATTTTTCCTGATGCACCTGTATTATATGAATACCAAGAAATTTGCGAGAATAGTAAATTGAATGAAGTAAACGTTAGCGCAATAAAAATCAACAGGAGTATACGTTTCATAATTCCTCCTTTTTGTTGTTAGGTTCTTTAATATAATGCATAGTTTCAGAAATGAAAGTATAAAAATGAAGATTTAACCGGATAGAAATTTTCTGTCTGAATCACAGATTACACTGATTATTTGGATTTCACAGATAAAAAACATAATATTTTATATCCCAGAAAAACCTCATTAGTAAAACAGGCACCTAATTTGTTTACATGATGTAAAAGTTTCTTATCTGAGTAGTCAGTGGTCCAATCAGTGTAATCTGTGATTCAGACAGAAAATTTTTACACCTCAAATATCCTGGCTAAATCAGTCCAATCATTTGCTTTATAATCCGCAATAGTTTCATACGATTCTCTTTCATAGGCACCCTTGAACCAAACTGCTGACATTCCTGTTTTCTTTGCTCCGCCGACATCGGTGTATTCATTATCACCTACATGTGCCGCCTCTTCAGGCTTAACACCAAATTGCACCAGTGTACTTCGGAATGCATTTCCATCAGGCTTTGAGCAACCTACTTCATCGGAGAAAGTGAAGGCAGTAAAATATTTTAAGATATCATTACGTTCCATGAGGATTTTCAGCACTCTGCCTGATGAATACGCCGTATCGGAAGTAATTCCCAGTTTATATTTTTCCGCAAGCTTTGGAAGAATTTCCTTAACACCTTCAAACAAATTCGGAGGATGCTCAAGCATTATCTCTTCGAAAAACTTTGCTATATCCACAAGGTCTTCTTCAGGCAATGTTATACCAAGCTGGATACATTTTAAATCAAGTAACTCGCGTGCATTGCGGGTTTTATGTTCGGTTTTCCACACTTTATCAAAATAATCCCAGCAGTATTTAAAAACCGGTTCCAGGTCCATTTCCGGTACATGACCGTGTTTATCGAGAATCTTTCTAAAATACTTCTTCCTTGCATTATGACGGTTGTATTCCATCTTGTAATCATAGAATAATGTATTCCAGAAATCAAAAGAAATTGCTTTTATTTTCATATGTAAAAATATCCCTATATTCCTTGAACTTAAACATACTTTTTTTTCTCTAAATATTTTAACTTTGTATTTGTAAATTGCAGTAAATCAAACACAAAGCTTATGAATATAATTAACCCGCAAAGCTTATCCATAACATTGGATAACATCAACGAAATATATTTTTACGGTAAAAAGATTTCTTCTTCAGATAAAGAAAAAGCAGCGAAATGGATTGCTTCTCGCCAGGGATTGCACGGTTCATACTGGGGTATGTTTGCTCCAACTGATTTTGATTATAAGAATGGACATATACTTTTTACAGGAGAAAAAATTACTTCCGGTGCAGGTATCTCTCATTTTTCAGGTGAAGAAGCTTGCAGAGCTCTTGCTTTATTAAATGGGAAACATAAATCCATCACCGAGGCATTGGATAAAGCTCAAGCCGGACTATCTACTGCAATAAAAACTGCAAGAGAAAGAGGCGTCAACACTCCTGATGGATATTACTGCTGTGCTAAATGTTCAGTATCGTACTGGAGAAATTTGTCTGCTCAATGTAATGCTGACGCAAATAAATTATTGATGAATGGAATGAAGATACTCAATAAAATGCGTGACGGCAAAGGAAAGTGGAAAAGATTCCCATTTTATTACACACTTTTTGCATTACAGGAAATTGACCTTAAACCCGCAAGAGAAGAAATGAAATATGCTGCACCGGTTCTTGAAAAATATTTACAACGTGCTCCATCTGATGATAAATATAATGAAAGAAAAAGAATGCTAGCAGAGAAAGTTTTGGAAAAAGTATGAAAGTCTGAATCACAGATTTCACTGATTATTATGATTTAACAAATGAATAAGCAAATAAAATTTTGGAGTGCGGTAACCATACTACCGCTTTATTAGTTTAATCAGTATAGTCAGTAAATCTTTTTTCCAGATATTTGTTTTTCAAATTATTGTAAATTAGATAATGATAAAATATACTCTAAGACCGGCAACTTTAGATGATATTTCAATAACATATGAAATTAAGAAAGATGCATTCAAAGAATATGTTGAACAGGTATGGGGATGGGATGAAGAGTTTCAAATAAATTATCATAAAAAGGATTTTAATACAGATGGCTTATTCATTATAGAATGTGAAAATGCTTCTATCGGAGTATATGTAATAAAAGACGATGAAGAAAATATTCAATTATGTGAGTTATATATTGTAAAGATGTATCAGAATAATGGTATTGGCTCGGATTTAATCAATAAATTAAAAAATAATGCATCTGCAAATTGCAAGCCAATCATACTCCAGGTTTTAAAAATTAATGAAGGGTCCTGGAAACTTAACCAAAGATTAGGATTTGTAATATATGACGAAAATGAAAATTATTATAAGATGAGATATATTCCTTAGAAAATCTTTTATTTTTTGAAAGAAACAGTTAAATTTGTTATAAATAATTAAATTACCATTTATGAAATGTCCAATAGATAAAACAGAATTAGAAAATCAAAAATACGAATCAATTGTTACTGCAGATGTATGTCCTGAATGCGAAGGAATGTTCCTTGATAAAGGCGAACTCGAGCAAATTGAATCGATGATAACGGATGATTATAAAAATAACTTATCAAACCTGCCTGATGACATAGAAGAAGCATATGAAATGTCAAAACAGGAATCAGCTCCTGCAATCAATTGCCCAAAGTGCGATGCAGAAATGGAACGTAAGGAATATGGCTATTCGTCACAAATCTTAATTGACCAATGCACTAACTGCGGCGGTATCTGGCTGAATAAAAATGAAATTCAACAAATTGAACTATTTTACGAGACTAGCAGAAAAGAATCTGAATTTGAAAGCGATGAAGATGTGTTTATTAAAAGAAATATACATTGGAAAAGCTTTTTTAAGGACTTAATAGATTTTTATAAATAGCAGTTAGTTTATAAGGTTTATAAAGTTTGTAAGGTTAAAAGGTTTATAAGGTTTATAAGGTTTATAATACTTTACAAACTTTATGAACTTTATGAACTTTATGAACCTTATGAACCTTATGAACTTTATGAACCTTATGAACCTTATGAACCTTATGAACCTTATGAACTTTATGAACCTTCTGTCACACTCTTCTCTCCTGCCTGTCTAACTTAATAAAAGATAAATATTATGAAAACAAATTTTTTATTTCTCTGTTTATTATTAACCTGCTCCGGATTTCAATATAGTTATACACAAACAGACCCGGAAAAAGAAAAAGAAGCAATAAAGCAGACAGATATAGAATTCTCCAATTACTCCAAAGAAAACGGCATGGAAGCTGCATTCTTGAAATATATCGCAGATGATGGTGTATTGTTAAGACCTAACTCAAGACCAATAGAAGGTATTGAAAGGGTCAAGAAGTTATTTGAGGAAGGTGATGCTTCGTTTACATTAACATGGATGCCTTCATTTGCCGCTGTATCTCAGTCAGGTGATTTGGGATATACGTACGGGACTTATGAATTAACCGCTAAAAATGAAAAAGGAGAGGAAATAAAAAGAGACGGTACATATATAACAATCTGGCGTAAAGATAAAGTCGGCAATTGGAAATTTGTACTCGACACAGGAAATCCCGGATTAGAACCTCCAAAAAAATAGTTATGCGGTTACTTCTTCAGATAAACAGGTAATTTGTTCTTACCTGTTTATTTTTTTTACTTAAACTAAATTTTCTCTATTTCCTCAATCCGTGAAATCAGCCATTTTTTATATTCGGTTTCGGCTTTCATTACATCAAGCTTGAGTTTTTCAATTGATGCATTTTTGGAACCCGACTTAATATTTATTAAGCGGCTCATAAAATTGATGAAGCATGAATAACGGTTCTTTAACGCATCGGGTATTAATTTATTACTGTGAAGAAAGTGCCTGTATGCATCAATTAAATTAAACATCGGATCAAAGTCATTTTTTTCATAGAATATAAACAGCTGCAGGTTATTTACCCTGGTCATTGAGTAGAAATCTGATGTTTTAACTTTTGCTAAAAAATTCAGTGCATTATCAAGGTATACCAGTCTTTCATCATTATTCAACATTGAAGAAGTAATATAAGAAACCGCTGCCATATTATAGCAATATGTATTTTCTCTTATCTTTTCGGGTAATTTATCCTTGAAATTTTTAATGAAGTCCAAAGCCCAGTCAATTTCTTTTAAACGTATTGCAGTAGCTACAGTATTGGTATAATTATGTTCAAGAATAATCCCGTCGTTTTCAAGAAGCAGGTTATTATCACGCATATATTTTATGAGTTCGAAACTTTCGTATCCGAATATCTTATTGCCTTTACGTTCCTGAGTTTTACAATAATTATACAGCTCAAGAATGAAGTCTTTAAAATAAGAAGCAGATAATTTTTCCTTATTTGAAATCGTGAGATTCTTAAGGTTGTAAAATTCATTTGTGTCAGTATCTTCTTTAAGCTTCAGATATTTGTATAACAGGTAAATTACCGTTTCGTCCTTATAATTCTCAATTTTATCATCAAGAAATTTCAAAAGATATTCTGCAAATCCTATTTCAACATCAGATTTTATTTGCTCATCGGAATTCTTTTTTTCGAAATATGTTCTCAAAATTACAAGTAAGAAATAGTTAGATGCACTTTTCACATATTCTTTTCTGATGTTTGAAAGGACAAGGCTTTTTCCCATTGGAACATCTTTCATTTCATTTAATAATCTTGTCTCCTCTAAAAATACTTTGATGTTATAATAGTCTTCGTCTTTTATCTTTTGTGTCGATAAAAGCTCATCTGCACTCCTAAGGTTTTCTTTTACAAGGCGGTCGAGTTTTCTGGCACTTAACTCCTGCAGGAGATGTTTTTGGAATACAATTATACTATGTGAATAATTTATATAGGATAAGAATTTCTCAACATTAAAGCAGAATTCATATATTAAATTCCTTATAATTTTTTCATTATAGATCTTCTCCGGAAATATTTTCTTATACATAAGCTCCATTTTAAGCTTTTCACTCTGAAATTCGGGATATATTTGCTTCAAATACTGGTACAGCTTAATCACATTTTTGTTGCTGTTATGCATAGGAGAATAAAGAAACTTCCCTAAAAGCTTAAAATCTTCTTTGTTTAGAGAATTAATAACATATAAAAATCTTGAAGGTATCATTATAAAATTTATGTATTAAGAAATTCGGGAATATGCTAAAATTACCGTTTAAAACGGCTTTTTATATTATAATATAACACATTAATATTATGTTTTTTATGTAATTGGCAATATTATTTCTTTTACTGAAAGCCATTTGATGTATTATTTTGGAGTATTATCAAAATTCAAAAAAATGGGATAATAAAAGTGAAAGATTTCTCATGTAAATATTTTTTCGATAATATTGATAAAAATAAGGTTTTTAAAAAATATTTTGTAGATACTTCAATAAAACCCGGTCCCTGTAAATCCGACCCCGGACAGAATGAAAATAAGCCTGAATATTCTCCTGAAGAACACCTGATAAAGGTTCACGGCTTTCTTGACAAAGTTCCTGTAAAAAAAAGAAGAACGCTGGAAATACAATTGTGCAAGTTTATTGAATTAATGCTTCAAAACTCTAATTAATATACTGTAATTATTCGAAAATTAATTCTAAATAATTTAATTATAAAGGAGTAAAAAAAATGTACGAATTCGTTCTGGAAAATTTTTTAAGCAATGTTTTACTTGCAAATGGCCTTAATAGCCCTTCAATCCAGTCATCTGTTACATTCACGGGAGAAGATACAAATAGCTTAGCCATCGCTGCATGCAGTTTTCTTACTAAAGTATTTGATGTGTTAAATAAGACAAATAATACTGCATATAACTATGGTGAATACTATTATATAAATCCAAACACAGGCAGTGGATCTGATATTATCGTTATGATTGAAAGCGGAATAATGGATAATCCTTATCTGAAGGAATATATTGCTGCAAATTGTATCACACAACTTGCCGGTGGGTGAATTACTTCTTCCTTATTCTAGCCCAACTTCTTATTGAGAATAATTCTTAATTATTCTCAATAAGAAGTTCTAATCCCGGCACTTCATCATTTTATGATGCCGGGTGTTATTTTATTTTTTAAATAACAGTAAATCCTGTTATTTCTTTATTTATCCTTTATTTCAATTTTAATTTCCTTGCCTGTTCCGTTAACTTCCGGATAATACATCAGGCTGCCTATTGTTGGTGTTACATTATAAACACCGGGTATTTGAGCCCGCAATAAATATGTAAACTCAAATTCATCCCGGTCAATATCTGTTGAAAAGAAGCATATCTTATTTGCCCTTACTTCCTTTTGTGAGTACCACCAAACCCAATCGTCATCATACCAATAATCAAAATCATATTTTCTTCCCTGTTTTTCACCATCAATATTATACATCCATTCTTCTTCAATATTTACACAACCTGCAGGGAGCGGGTCTTCAAGCATAAAATAATTTAAATCATCTGATTTACTTTTTACTTTAATTTTAACAAAAATTACATCACCTGAAGTAACTTCTCCCGTAAATGGTATTTTTCTGTAAACGAATGATTTGTCTTTCTCCTTTTGATATTCTTCAAGCTTAAAATATTCTTTTGTTACTTTGAAGCCGTTATTCCCTGATTGCAGGTGTTCCTCATTTGAGTAATAATTCAATGAGGCATTCAAATATGCATTTCCGTTTCCTGTTTTCACGGCTTTTAGAATGTTTTGTCCTTTTTTTATCACTGTGCCGGGTATGTTTATACTTTCCAGTTCAGCGAAAATATTGCCAGTATTCACAACCCTTTCTGCCATCTGAACATTGTTTAAATATATGTTAATAGTATATTGCGGCCTGATTTCTTTATTTACTGCCGCATAATCTGAAAGCGCATAAACGGCAAATGCAGTCTGCTGCGTACTGCCCCATGAATTACCACGGTTATTTTTCATTAACCATTGAACCACATTACCGGCAAGCTCACGGTTTTCTTCAAAAGAAACGCTGTCCGAAATTAATGCTTTCAATCCAAACGATGTTATTTGTATTGCATCACCTGTCCATTTGTATGGCTTTTCACCATTCCAATAATAACCATGTTCGTCATGCTTTACATTCTTAACAAGAGCCTCAATAAATTGACTTTGTTTTTCCTTATCACCGTATTGAGCTGATGTTAATGCAAGCAATGCCAAAGAGAAACTACTCAGTCTTGTTCGTGAAAGTATATCTGCCTGCTCTTCAAAGAACTTATAATCATTTTTTAATGAAAACGATAATGCATAAAGTGAAAAAGCTCTAACTTCCGGTTCAAATTCTTTCTCCTGTAATTTTCTCTTTAAATATTTCACACCGGCTTTATATTTAACGCTGTCAACCTCATATCCGCTTGAGCCGGCAAGTGAAAGACAATACAATGCGTAAGCTGTCATAAAATAACTTGATTTATCATTTGACCACCATCCCCATCCGCCATCATCATGCTGTAATGAATATGTCTTACTAAAACCAACATTAACTACCTTCTCAATCTTCTTATTTAAATATTCATCAAACGAAGCACCTGAATTTTTATAAATGTTTGCTACTAAAACAGCAGGTACAAAACGGCTGAGTGTTTGCTCCATGCATCCGTACGGATAATCTATTAAACCCGGCAATGCCTCTTTTAAGCTTGATATTACTGAAGGTGATATATCTACTTTTAAACCCGCAGTACTCCGGTCAATATCTTCAGATAATTCAAACTCAATACTTTCATTATTATTTTCTTTATTAATAGTAACTGTTTTACAATCTGATATTTTTATTCCCCGCGGCTGTAACGGAATTGAATACTGAACAGCATCGGATTCTTCATTGGTCAGGGCTTTTGCTGTAAGAGTTGCCAATCCTGCCGCGTCTGTTACTTTAACCTTCCAATCAATACGCTGTTCTGAATTTTTTTCAAGCAGTATTTCTTTTTCTGAATTGGTGTTTCCGCTTAACTTTAAGTTTTCCAGGTTTAAGCTTACCTTTGTATTCTTATTTTCTTCCAGATAATTATGTACTATCGTTGATACTGTAACTTCATCATCCTTCTGAAAGAACATAGGTGTTTCCATTCTTATAATAAGATCTTTTCGTGAGATAACACTATTTGTAATTTGCCCAACCTTCGTATCATTTGTAATTACCCTTGCAGTAACTCTCCATGTAGATAAGTTATCGGGAAATTTCACTTTCACCTCGGCTATGCCGTTTTCATTAGTATAAACAGCCGGGTTCCAGTACATAGCATCCCTGAAATCTGTTCTGAGCTCAGGTTCAACATATTGTTCTTTTTTGGTAACATTTATAATACCGCTCAATGCATTTCCATATTCAGCACCAAAATCACCGGTTAATACTTCAAGCTCAATTGACCTTCTTTTACCAACAATTGATATCATTACAGTATCGAGGGTATAACCTGCCTGAGGAAGTTCAAAATCCACAGATGATATTTTACCGGGAGAAACTTTAACAGCTAATATTTTTACAGAAGAATAACCCACATAAGAGGCTACAACATTATATGTACCCGCATCTACATTCAGTATTGTGAACTCTCCGTTATCATCAGTTTCAGCGCCTTTCTGTATTCCTTCCAGTTTAACAATTGCCCCTGCAAGCGGTGTTTTATCTTTATCATCAAATACAAATCCGTTAATACTGCCTGTAAAATTTCCGTTCTTTATATTTTGTAATACTTTTAGTGAATCTTCAATTCTTTTCTGTTGTGCTTTTATACGGGCTTCCTCGCTGTTTATTATATATTTACCATCTGTAATAATATCATAACGTGAGGTTATACCTTTTAGAGACATTATTTTTATACTACCGCTGATAATATTTTGAGTCTTAAACAAATTTAAATTATAGTCTCCGTCAGGTATCCTGAATTCATAATATCCATCATAATTTGTTATACCGGCTACGTACATATTATTTACGGCAATACAAATGCCTCGCATTCCTTTTCCATCTTCATCAGTTACGTTACCTTTTATTACTCCCATCTCTGTTTCATTGTAAGCTTTTTTATCATAAAGCTCATTTAAAAAAATAAAATCGGAAAATGAAGAAATATAGCTTATCGACCGGCCAAAGTAACGCGGTTTAATCTCATTTTTCCCGGCTTTGTAAAAATTCTTTTTAATTTCTTTATTATTCTCGGGAGCAATTGCATAAATACTTTCGTCTATCATGCCTATACACACTTCGGCATTGCTTACTGGATTGCCGTAGTAATCAGTAACCTTTACTTTAATCAACCCTTCTTCCTTTGGTTTGTAAACAGGTTTATCTGATGTTACCTGTACATCAAGTATTTTCTTTTCGGGAATTGCAATTAATTGAATATTTTTATCATGTAAATTATTATCATTGATGTATGCAGCATTTACCGAGAAATTAGGGCTTAATGCCTCATTAACGGGGATATTCACATATTCAGAATTTCCATTTATCTTTACGGCTTTGTTGTTAATAAAATTATCATTGTAAGCAGAAATAAGAAGGGTTACATCCGGTACGAAAGATATAATTAACAGCCTGCATGTATCACCGGTATTGTAGGTAAGTTTATCGGGATAAACTTCTATCGCAGATGATTCATTGCTTATACACCAATATGATTTTGATAAAACATAGGTACTAACTGAATTTGTAATATGTTTATTGTTATTATCATATGCAATAACATCAAATCTGTATTTGCCATCTTCTTTCGGTGTAAAGAAAACCGAACCCTTGCCTGTTACAGGGTCAGTATAACCTGACAGTGTTGTTACAAAATATTCCAGATCTCTGTATTCTTTCTGTTGTTCATATCTTGTTACCGTAACCTGGAAAGGCGATTTAACAGGTTTTTCAGAAAAATCCATTGCCGTTATTTCCAGTGATACTATATCATATGCCTTATAATAATATTTATCACATGAAGAAGTAATCTCAAATCCTGCCCTCGTTACTGAAACAGATTTATCACCTTCAATCTCTCTGCGGCTTTTATCTGTTATTATGCATTTTATAATGTATTTATAATCAGCTTCCTTAGCTGATGAATACCATGAATTGTTTTTATATTTGAAATCTTCTTTAATGTTGTGGCTAAATTCAAAATTGCCCTCTTTATCAAGCTTACCTTTCTTGCTTAATATCTTTGTTGTATTATAATTATTACTATTTACAATTGATGAATAAAAATCTTCATAAAACCACCTGTACCTGGAATAATACCACCATGGTTTATATATCGCTTCTTTAAAAATATAATATTTCACTTCTGCATCCTGAACAGGACTGCCAAAATAATATTTTGCAGATATCTTTCCTTTTATTTTATCACCATTAAAATACTGCTCTTTATCTGTTGTTACATTTACATAATATTCCGGATTTTTAAATACTTTTACTTCAAACTGTGATTCAAATGTGATACCTTTGTTAACCTGTTCGCCGGCATTCTTAGCTCCGTCTATTGTTGCCTCAATTGTATAATTTCCCAATGGTGCTTCCGATTCAATAAAATATTCACCGGCAAAGCTTCCGTTGCTGTTGGTCTTTAATATCTTTTGATATACGGATGTATTTTTGCTGTCTTTTATTTCAACGAAGACCTCCCTGTCCGGAAAATTACTATAACCGTTATCTATGATATTTCTTACCGTACCTTTAAACTCTAAAAGATTATTTGGCTTATATACAGGCTGGCTTGTTGTTATATACGCATTGCAGAATTTATCTGCTTTTGAATAAAAATATTCTGAAGGGCTTGATACTATAAAATCATTTCCTTTTTGAGCAATAAGTATTGGTTTATTCAGAAATTCATTTCTGAATAATTTTTTATCTTCATTGGTGTAAAAGTAATTCCATATTCCGGTTAAGCATTCAAATTGCCCAATCTTATTCTTATTCACAAACAGGAATAAATTAACCGAATCAATTATATCACCTGTTTTATTATTTATGACAAAGCAATTTGCGAATCCGGTATTACATTTGGTCAATAAGCTCATCTCTGAAACCCAGAAACCTGTATTTGCACATTGTTTATTGCAGTAAGCTCTTACAAAATATGCACCTTTCTCATTTGGAACATAATCCGTATACGCTTCATAAACCGTTTTATAGCCGGAATAATTACCCAACCTATTAGACATTTTATCTATATCTGCAATTTCAATTAAATATTGACTCAGTTTGATTGAGTCTTTGTTAAATATGCTCCAGTGTTCTATGTCTTGCTGCGATGTGTAAAATTTTTCAATATCAGTAATCCTGTAAATCTTAATTTTGATATCGGGATTTAAAGGAGTCCGGTCAAACAATAACTGTATCTTCACTGCATCACCCGGCAGATATATCTTATGTTCTAAATGCAATTCAAAGTTTTCAATATACTGCTTTTTATTATCGTCGTTTTGGGAGAGAGCCGGATAAATAATTAACAACAGCAGGAAAAAAGACAATGCTTTTTTTAGAATGGAAAATAATGTACCCATGACTTTACTGATTAGTGGTTATTCTTATATAATTTTTAAAAGTTTATATATGAACTAATAAATTACTGTTTTATCATAGATTAATATAATCAATTATTTCAGATTAATCGTCTGAAAAAACGGAATACCGGCAATAAAACACAGGAAAAATTTTGCTAAATGTAACAGCTTTTTTCATTAAAATTTTGGAGTGCATTAACCGTGATAATGCAAATTATTTTGTTCTTAAATTTTTTATTATATTTGCCTCTTGTAATTGCATTATGTTTTTTAAAAATATAATTAATACATATATGAATAAATTAATTTTTTTATTTGCTATTTCAAATTGTATTATGTTATTAGCAAACGGCTGTAATGATTCAAACTCTGCATCACAATACAGTTCGGTGGTTAGATATGATTTAAATAAAACTATTGCATTTCCTGATTTTGACCTCACATATATTGGAGAAAGGAAGGAAACATCTAAATTCCCTAACGGCAACTCATTTACTTTTACATTCTATGATTTTAAAATTAAAAAGGGTGATGTGGAAAAGACCATAAGCTGGTCAAGCGGCACAGGTGATATAGCACCGGCAAATTTTGAGTTTAACGGACAGAAATATACTCTTGAACTCAGATATTTTGAGAAAGAGAAGGAAAAGCTGGATAATGATGAACTGGTGATAAGTAAATTGTAAGATTGAAAAATTGTAAAATTGTAAAATTAATTAATGCAAATTAAAGATGCCTTTGAATGAATAAGATAAAAAAACGAGCCCATTTAGGCTCGTTTAATTCGCAATTCGCAATTCGCAATTGGACTAATCTTCAATCGTCAATCTTAATTCCTCACTGCTGCCTCTTACTTCAGGATAATACATCAGCATTCCTGTTGCGGGAATTACATTATATATACCCGGTATCTGTGCATGCAGTATATACGAGAACTCATATGTATCACCGTACAAATACGTTGCAAAGAATGTTACCCTGTTATCTCTTATATCCTTATCGGCATACCACCATCTCCAGTAATAATAATCCCAGCCGCTGTAATCCTTTTCTTCATCTATTGTATATGCCCAGTCATCTTTTACAACTTCGCATCCTGCAGGTATCGGGTCCTCAAGCATAAAGTACTGCATGTTGTTTTCTTTTGTGCTTACTTTAACCTTTACCAAAATCTCATCACCAGATTTTACACTGCCGTCAAAATATCTCTTCTTATATATTATCTTATCATCGTTGTATTTAGTGTATTTTTCCAGCTTGAAATATTCCTTCTCAACCCTGAATCCATTTTCACGCGGATGGATTACTTCCTCATTTGTATAATACATCAGGTGGCTTGCAACATATACCTTTCCCGGACCATTCTTCTCTATCTTTACATCATTTACACCCGGCTTTAACTTAAGACCATCAATTGAAATTGTCTGCTCTTTAAGGAATACATCTTCCCTTGTCATTTTTTTATCAAGAACCTGCTCGCCGTTTACCCATACTTTCACATCATAATCAGGCTCCAGCTCTTTTGATGTCTTAAGATAATCAACCATTGTGTACACAATAAATGCAGTCTGCTGAGTGTTATACCATCCGCCGCCGTGCCTCTGCATCATTAGCCATCTTATTGCTTTATTCAATATATCAGGATTTTCAGAAATTCTTTCAGACCTAATTAATGCCTTAATAGCCATTGCAGTTGTCTGTACTTTATCTTCCTGCCAGTCGTAATGCCATGCTTCTCCGCCCCAATATGATGCCCCCTCACCTCCGGATATTACATGTGATATAAGCAGGTCATTGTAATGGTTTGCGGTCTCTTTATCACCTATGTTACTTGCAGTAAGAGATATCAATCCGATTGCATAATCGTTCAGCTTCTTTTCATCGCTCAATATCTTAAACTGGTCCTGGAATAATTTTGTATCTTTTGTATCAACAAAAGAGAGCGAATATATCATATATGCCCTGGTTGTGGCATCAATATCAGAGCTTCTCAATTGTGTTTTCAGTGATGCTACGCCTTTACCCAGCACATCTTTCCTCACATTATATCCTGCAGTTTGAGCTAGAGCTAAACCGTAAATCACATACGATGTCATAAATGGATGTGACTGGTCATTTGTCCACCAACCCCATCCGCCGTCATAATGCTGCATTGAATACAACCTGTTAAATCCGCTCTCCACCATCTTTGGCAGGTCTTTCTTGGTCGCATCACTTATAGGTGCATTAAGCTCATGAAATGCATCTGCAACAACAATGGTAGGTAAGAACCTGCTCATTGTCTGCTCTACACATCCGTAGGGATAGCCAACCAGTTCATCAAGTGCTGTCAGCATCGTTGATGCAAGCGATGGAGCAACGTTCAGCTCAAGCTTTGTGCTGCGCATATCGGTATAATCAGGAATCTTTACTTCGTTAATGTCAGTCCTGTTTACTTCGGATATATCCATTGCAAGATATTGGTCAAGCTTTAAGCCATGCGGCTGTAAAGGAACTTTCATTTCAACTGCATCCGATTCCTGGTTGGTTAATGCTGTTGCTGTTAATTTCGCAAATCCATCAGGATTGGTTACTTTAACTCTCCAGTCAATTCTCTTCTCTTCATTCTTTGCCATTGTGATAGTCTTCTCAGCATTATCTCCTATCAGCTCAATGTTCTCACCCTTTAAGCTAATCTTAGTTGTTTTATCTTCACTCAGGTAATTATGAATTATTGTTGATATTGTTACTTCATCCTTCTGCTGGAAGAATCTTGGAGTTTCCATTCTAACCAATAAATCTTTTCTTGTAATAACTGTGTTTGTCATTTGTCCGACCTTAGTATCTTCAGTTATCACACGAGAAGTAATTCTCCATGTAGTCAGGTTATCCGGATATTTTATATTTACAACTGCGTATCCGTTTTCATCTGTTGTAACAGAAGGTGACCAAAGAATTGCATCTTTAAAATCGCTTCTTAACTCTGCATCAATAAAATCCGGCGTATCTTTATCATCACCCTTTGATTCCTTTTTGACATGATTTTTACCATCCAATACTATTTCTTCGGATTCGGTAATAGTTCTTCCGCTTTGGTTTGATATTTCATCTAACATTACACTGCTATAATCAAGACTTCTCTGCATTTGCGGCTGTTCAAATGCTCCTTCCTGGTCTGACATTATATATCCATCTGCATCAGCTTTCAGGTTAACAGTAATAGTCTGTCCTTTTCTGACCGATAATTCCTGTTCACTATCCTTCGTTTTCTTGCCCTGCAATACGCTTACATTATAACTTCCCTCCGGCAGCTTAAATTCAAACTCACCGTTTTCACCTGTTGTACCTGCAACAAAATCCCCGTCAATCACAATTGTTGCATATTGAACTGCATTACCGCTCTTATCCGTTATTCTTCCCTTGATTGTCCCAAGCTCGCTTTCTCCTAAATTCTTTACATTAAATCTTTCATATATTGAAATCATCCTTGAGTACCCGTAAAATGAATATGAATTGCTGTACTGAGGATTAACTGAACTAAGCTTTGGTGCATAAAAGAACTGTCTTACGTCTTTTGTATTATCCGGTGCTATTGCATAAATACTTTCATCAACTATACCTATTGATACTTCTGCATTGCTGACAGGATTGCCGAACTTATCCGTTACTTTTATCTGAACTGTTCCTTCTTCTTTTGGCTTATATGTCGGCTTATCTGTATTTATCGCTACTTCAAGGAATTTTGCTTCGGGAATTACCATAACAGATTTATTCCCGCTGTAGAAATTTCCTTCCTTAACATACGAAGCACTTATATAAAAATTAGGAGCTGAATTTGATTCAACCGGTATCTCGAGAATCTTGGAAGTACCGTCAATCTTTTCTACTTTATATGTCAGTATGTTATCATTCTGTGTAGTAATAAGCACATTTGCCCCGGGTGTAGTTGTTATAATAAGAGCTTTGCAGAGCTCTCCCGGTTTGTATGATTCTTTTTCAGGAATAATCTGAACTGTTCCAGATTGATTATACCACCACCACATATCACCGGTTGATACATAGCAGTAACTTTCTGTTGTTACTTTCTTTCCCCTGTCATCAAATGCAGACACTTCTATTTCATAATACCCTTCATCCTTTGATTCAAATGTTGCAGAGCCCAACCCGTCTGCTTTAGTATTACCTGAAAATGTGGTTATAAAATGCTTTTCCTGTTTATAATCGGGATACTTGCCCCATGTTATACTGTTAACCGTTCCGGAAAAACCTATTGCTACCGGCTTATCTGCAAAATCATTTGAACGGACCTGTACTGTAACAGTTTCGCCTGGTTTATATAAATATTTATCGGTGCTTGATGTCAGGTAAAATCCTGCCCGTGTTACATAAACTGTCTTTGTCGATGAAATTTCTCTTCTTGATTTGTCGGTAACTTTTGCCTGTATTATATATACAAAATCTGTCTCATAGCTTCTTTCGGAATCCCACCAGTAATAATAGTAGTTGTACTTTGCCTTAAAATCTTCTTTAATAGCATACTCAAAATCAAACCTGCCGTCTTTATTTAACTCACCTGAGCCGCTGTAAATAAAATCTGCATTGTTATATCTCTGGTTATCATCCTGGCTTGCATAATATTCTTCATACCACCATCTGTACTCAGAAAAATACCACCATGGCTTATAAAAAGTCTGCTTGTAAACATTGTATTCTACTTTAGCATCCTGCACAGGACTGCCGAAATAATAATCTGCCTGTATTATCCCTTTTATGCTTTCACCATCAGTGTATTGGTCTTTTTCCACAGTAATTCCAACTTTATATTCCGGCTTTTTATATTCTTCAACTTTAAAATTACCGGTATATGCCTGGCCTTCTTCTATTGTTGCGTAAATATAATAAACACCAAGCGGTGCATCTTTTTCTATATTAAACTCACCATCAAAACTGCCGTTTGAGTTTGTCCTCAAGACCTTTTTAAACACTTCAGCACTTTTGGAATCTTTAATAGAAACTGTTACATCCTGTGAGGCAAAATTATTAAACTCTCCTGCACCTGATTTTCTTATTGTTCCCTTAAAATTTACTATTGATTGCGGACGGTATACCGGCTGGTTAGTATAAATATAAACCGAATATTTATTTGCTCCATATCCGAAATATAAATACGGGTCAGAAACTGCAACATCCTCGCCATTCTTTGCTATTGCAAGAGGATAAGAAATATTATTCTTAGCAGCAAAGTCCCTGTCATCTTCATTCAATCCTTTATAGAATAATCCGCCAACGGTCTTTCCGTCACCAATCTTCTTATTACCTAAATAGAAGCTAAGATTAACATCGGAAAGAGGGTCACCGCTTATTCTGTCAAGTGTGTAAGAAAGCAATGCATTGCTGCCGGCTTCTGTTATCATTCCAAGGTCAGTAACAAAGTAACCTGCATAAGCAACTTTATTCTTATATGAAACTCTTACAAGGAACGCACCCTTTTGCTTTGGTTTGTATGTAACGGTTTCATATGAATAATAATAGTCATCATATCCTTCTG
This sequence comes from Ignavibacteriota bacterium, assembly GCA_003820375.1. Classification (GTDB taxonomy): domain Bacteria; phylum Bacteroidota; class Ignavibacteria; order Tepidaquicellales; family OLB5; genus RPQH01. The sequence continues at coordinate 38,522 of RPQH01000010.1, read as the reverse complement.
TCTTCATGGTCTTATTAAATTCATCAACCTCCTCACACATGTAAAGAAGGTTCAGGCTGTCTTTGCTGAGTACATCAATGGAATACGTGGAGGTCTGCCTTGAAAAGAACCCTTCCACATCTTTTATCTTATAAATCTTAAAATTAAATTCAGCTTTTTTCTTAATGCTGTAAGCATTTATGGTAATACTTACATCCTGAGTTGATGAATAGTAATTATTAGTATAAATGCTAAAACTGGAGTTTATATCAAAAGCATCATTGTTTAGCTGTGCGGAAGCTTTTTCCTGATTTGTAAGCAGTGCAAGCAGCATCATGAATACAAATCCTGCGTAAGTTCTTATTCTTTTAGGCATTTTATATCTCCTAGGGCTTTAATTAAAATGGTATTCTTTACTGGTTTATATGCAAATTACAAAGAAATGTTCCGAAAAAGTAAGAAAAAAGTTGAGAGTTCGGGGGTTCGGGAGTTTGAGAGTTCGAGAGTTAATATTTACACTATGTTTTTAATACTCCTATGGATTCTACAATTTGCCTTATATTCTTTGTAAATCTTCTTTTTATTCAAATACAACACAAAGTCTTTATGATATAAGGCTCTTTTACACAAAAACTCTCGAACTCTCAAACTCCCGAACTTTCATCTGATTCATTTTGCCTTTATGATTTCCTCTTTTAACAGTAAATTAGTATTTTTACATCTTATATGAATAAATGAGATATAGCAGATTCTATAATAAAATGCCGGATGGCACAATCAAACAGCTAAATCCTTTTACAGGAACAGAGGTGTGGACTGTCCCCGGCAGAGGCAACCGCCCAAACATCTATAATAACAGGGAGAAAGCAGAACCAATAGAGATTCATGTGCCGGAAGATTACTGCAGTTTTTGCGAAACCAGGTATTTTGAAACTCCTCCCGAAAAATCCCGGCTGATTTGTGAAAACGGTGAATATGCCAAGCTGGACAATTTAAATGCAGAAGAATATTTTAATACGACGGCTGATTTCCGAAGGGTGCCTAACCTGTTTGAAATAGTTACACTACATTACTGGGAAAAGAACTATTCATTTAAAATGACCTCACATCAGCTGGAGCAGAAAGAAAAATATTTTTCCACTCCGAAAGGGCGTGAACACATTCATAATATACTTGCATATAAACTGAATCTGCAGGGTATTGCTGAGACGGAAATTCAAAATATGGATGAAGAAAAAAAACTCATTCTTGCCGACCCGTTTTTCGGCGGTGGACATGAGTTAATTATTGCCGGTCATCATTACAAAAAAGGAGCTGTTAACAGCAATGACCTGTTGTCATCAGGCGAATTAACTCCCGAAGAACATTACAGGTATATTAAATATACAATTGATGCAAAAGAAGATATTCATTTAAACAACAGATATGCAAGGTATATCAGTATATTTCAGAACTGGCTTAAGCCGGCAGGTGCATCATTCGACCATCTTCATAAACAGCTTGTAGCTCTTGATGAATGGGGAAATACTATTACCGAGCAGATTGAAATGACAAGGAAAGACCACAATATATATAACTTATATGGCGCAAATTTTGCCGCTATGAAGAATCTTATTATTGCAGAGAACGATTATGCAATTGCATGGGCAGGTATCGGGCACAGATTCCCGACCATCGAGATATTTTCCAAATCGGTTAATTCGAGACCAACACAGCACAGTGATGAGGAAGTAAGGGGTATGAGCGACATGGTACATGCAATCCACGCCGCTACAGGTTCCGGAATATCATGCAATGAAGAATGGTATTATTCACCTATTGATTCAATTTATAAAATGCCGTGGCATGTTTTATTAAAACAACGAATAAATATTACTGCCGGATTTGAAGGCGGGACAAAGATATTTATAAATCCTGTTTCACCTGATGCGTTAAGAGATAAACTTGTTCCTAATTTATATAAGCTTCGTGATGAAAGTAAAATAAGCAGTATACGTATAGCTGAAGAATGCATGATTGTTCCTAATCCTTTGAAGTATTATCTTAGTTCATAAGGTTTATAAAGTTTATAAGGTTTGTAAAGCATGAATCCCGAAGGGATGACATAATGGTAGAAAGATTGACAATGAAACGAACAGAATCCCGAAGGGATGATATTATGGTAGAAAGATTTATCCCATATGAATAGAATCCCGAAGGGATGATATTATTATACAAAATTGGCCTAAGAATGAAAGAAATCCCGGATGCATGACATAATTATAGAATTATAACAGAATAAAAAATTGTTATCAGTATCAAACATATCAGTACAATTCGGTTCGAAGAAATTATTCGACGATGTATCATTTATAGTGAATCCAAGAGATAGGATCGGGCTTGTTGGCTCAAACGGCACGGGTAAATCTACTTTGTTAAAAGTAATAAACCATTTGTTAGAACCCGACAGCGGCATAATAGCAGGTTCTAAACATACGACAATCGATTACCTGCCGCAGGATGGTATTGCATATTCAGGCAAAACATTGTATGAAGAGGTTTATTCTGGTGTGTCAGATGTTGCTTCGGTCAAGGATGAAATAGATGATGTGCATAAAGAACTTGCTGAACGTGAAGATAAAGATTCGGAAGAATATCATGATTTGGTTGAAACACTCGGAGAGCTCCAGCATAAGTTTGAAGACCTTGACGGATTTAAAATAAAATCATCCATTGAAAAAATATTGATGGGACTGGGCTTTAAGGTTGAAGACATGGACAGACTAACAGAGGAATTTTCCGGCGGCTGGCAGATGAGAATTGCCCTGGCCAAGCTGTTATTGAAAAATCCATCTGTCTTACTGCTTGACGAGCCGACAAATCACTTGGATATAGAATCATTATTATGGCTTGAAAATTTCCTGAAGGCATACGAAGGCTCTGTAGTACTGGTTTCGCATGACAGGAAGTTTTTGGATAACATTACAAATAAGACCATTGAGATATATACAGGAAAAGTTACTTTGTATAACGGCAATTATTCCTTCTATGAAAAAGAAAAGGAAGAACGCAGGGGGTTGATTGAGAAGCGTTATTTAAATCAGCAAAAATATTTAACACAGCAGGAAAGATTTATCGAAAGATTCAGATACAAAGCAAAGAAAGCCTCACAGGTGCAAAGCCGGATAAAGATGCTCGAGAAGCTGGAGCTTGTGGAAATGGAAGACGAAGAATCAGCAATTCATTTTAAATTTCCACCTGCAACTCATTCGGGAAGAAAAGTTATTGAGCTTAAGAACATTACAAAATGGTATGACGATAATCTTGTCCTTAAAAATGTTGATCTTGAAATAGAACGCGGTGAAAAAATAGGATTTGTTGGAGTTAATGGTGCAGGTAAATCCACTCTTGCAAGAATAATAAGAGGCACGGAAGATTTCCGGGAAGGTGAAAGAATACTCGGTTACCAGGTAGAGCTTGAGTTTTATTCACAGCACCAGGCAGATACACTTGAACCAAACCATACGGTACTTGACACACTGGAGGAAGTTGCAACCGGTGATGTAAGGAAGTTATTAAGAAATATACTTGGAAGCTTTCTGTTCAAAGGTGATGATGTGTTTAAACAGGTTTCGGTCTTATCAGGAGGCGAGAAATCACGTTTAGCACTCGCAAGAATGCTGCTGAAATCATCTAACTTCCTGATACTTGATGAGCCGACAAATCACCTTGATATGAATTCAAAGAAAGTATTAATGAATGCATTGAATGAATACCAGGGTACAATATTGATTATATCACATGACAGGGAATTTCTTGATGGCATAGTTCATAAAATTATTGAAGTAAAAGACAGGAACATAAAAACCTACTTCGGTAATTGTACTGCTTACCTGGAAAGAAAAGCCGAAGAACAGGAGACATTGAATGGTCAGCAGGCAATTAAAAAAGCTGATGATGAACCCGAAAGCAAAGCTAAGAAAACTAAAGAGCAGAAGCGTAATGAAGCGGAAATAAGAAATAAAATATATAATGAAACTAAACCGTTAAAGCAAAAGATTTCAAAGATTGAACATGAAATTAAGTTAAAGGAAGAACGGTTAAAAGCAATAGAGCTTGAAATGTCATCCGAAGAATTCTACAGGAATCCGGAAAATGTGAAGACTGTAAATAAAGAGTTTGGAGAGATTAAACAAAGATTAACCGAATTATATCACGATTGGATGAATTATACAAACAGCTTGATGGAAATAGAAGAGAAGCATAAGGGATGATGGTTGAAGGTTGCAGGTTTCATGTTGCAGATTGAAAAATCGATTCCGCTAAAGGGGGATTTTGCTAAAAGCTCAAAAGGTTGAAAAGTTGGAAGGTTATTTTGATTTGAGATGTGTGACTTGAGATTTGAGATTTGATTCAGTTATAATCCGATTTTATAAAATATAAAGTTTTACAATGCAAATAGGAGAATATAAATTACATTCAATACAAACAGGGTTGTTCCGTCTTGATGGCGGTGCAATGTTTGGTGTTGTTCCTAAACCTTTATGGTCAAAAACAAATCCAGCCGATGAAAAGAACAGGATAGATATGTGCATGAGAGCATTGCTGCTTGTTTCGGATAATAAAAGAATTTTAATTGATAATGGAATCGGTCATAAGACATCTGAGAAGTTCAATGAAATATACGGCATAGACCATTCGGAATATATTCTTGAGAAAGAGCTGTTCAAGCTTGGCATCCTGAAAGAAGATATAACCGATGTAATTTTAACTCATCTGCATTTTGATCATGCCGGTGGTTCGACCTATTATGATGAAGAAGGCAATCTGCAGGTAACTTTTCCCAATGCTGTACATCATTTACAAAAGCGGCACTGGGAATGGGCTAACAATCCGACCGAGCGTGATAAGGCAAGCTTTATTCCCGAAAACTTTTTACTGCTTGAAAAGAAGGGCAATTTAAAGTTAATTGAAGGTAATAAAAATTTTGACGATTTTGTAGAACTTCACATAATTAACGGCCATACACCATTCCAGCAAATGGTGAAAATATGTGATGACTCAAATACAGTTTTATTTGCAGCAGATCTGATGCCTATGGCATCTCATGTGCATATACCATATATAATGAGCTATGATCTTTATCCTTTAACAACACTTGAAGAGAAAAAGAAATATTTGCCTCTTGCATCTGCTGATGAATGGCTTATATTTTTTGAACACGACCCGTTTACAGAAGCATGCACAATTGGCCGGAATGAAAAAGGTTTTTACATCAAAGAAAAGAAACAATTAAAAAGTATAGAAAGCAGCATAAATGCCTGAAGAATTTATTAAAGTATGTAAGCTTTCAGAGCTTGAAAACAAAAGAGGAAAAAGTTTTTCATTGGACGGAGAGACCGATATTGCTGTCTTCCGTATCAACGACAAAGTTTATGCAGTAGAAAACACCTGCCCTCACAACCATTCACATGTTATGCATGAAGGTATGGTAGATAAAAACCTTTACGTGTCCTGCCCTATTCATGGCTACCAGTTTCATCTGGAAACAGGGAAAGTCCCTCCTGATTTTAATATTGTCAGTTCAAAACTTGATACATTTAAAACCAAAATAGAAGACGGCGACGTTTTTGTGGAAAAGAAAAAGAAGAAGTTCAAATTTTTTGATTGGTAGCATCTGCAGAGAAAGAAATTGCGAGCTCAAACATTTTCAGCAAAATTTAATAAGTCAATGATTTTAATTATTGGGTAAATTTCCTAATATAGGAAAGCGAAGTGGGTACTCCCCGGGTTATCCCATAAATGATACGAACCTGTATCAAAATATTCAGGATTCAGTTCCCCCTTTCGAAGGGGGCTAGGGGGATGAGTTTAACATTAACCGGAAAAATATAATTGCTGGAAAATTTCTGTTTAATGATGAAACAATATGCAAGAAATAATAAATATTCTTATACGAAAGTAATCATCCCCCTAGCCCCCTTCGAAAGGGGGAACTGAATCTCCTCTGCAATCTCCAATCTGTAATCTGTAATCTGCAATCTTCAATCTGCTTTTCAATTCACCATTCTTCATTCTTCATTCGTCATTCGTCATTGAAAAAAAAGGGGCACTATTTTAATTTATTCAAGGTTTTCTATTTTATGATGGACAAGCTATTGAAAATACTTGAATTAATGAATATTTTTATAAAAATAAAAACGAGGAAACCATGAATACGAAATTAAATCTTTTCCTGTTAATTATTGCCATAATTTTTTTCAATTCCGCTGCTTTAGCCGATAACAACAAACCTTTGTTCACAAAGGCAGCTATAGAGAAACTGTCTGATTCTTATGTACATAACAACTTAAATATTAAAGATCCTGCATTTGTTGATGTAGACAAAGACGGTGATTTTGATATTCTATATTTCAATAAAGGGAATGTTGAATATTATAAGAATACGGGTACACTTGAACAGCCTGTGTTTGTTCTGGAAAACAAACATTATGATAAATATAATGTACCGGCAATTTTAAACGGTTTACCAATGCCTGTGTTTTTTGCTGACAAAGACGGAGACGGTGACCTTGATATGTTTGCTGTAAAAGAAAAAGGATATGATAAGGATACAAAGAAGAATGAGTACCGCGTGCTTTATTCTGAAAATGCACTAGACCTTGATACCGGTACCCTGATTACAATAATATTAGTACTTGTAATAGTAGTACTCGTAATTGCAATCTTAGGTAAATAATAATTTTTTATGCAGGAAGAAATTATTATAGTTTCTTCCTGCAATATATTTATTCATATTCCGAGAGCTCCAGCCACCTGTGTGTTTTCTCATCTATAAGCTGCATTGTTTTCACCAGCTCTTTTGAGAGTTCGTTTAATTTTAAATAATCAGTTAACCCTGAATTCATAATTTCATTTATTTCGTTTTTCCTTCTTTCCAGTTCAAGGATTTCTATTTCAAGCTTTTCATACTCCCGCTTCTCATTATAGCTTAAACGGGTTTTTGGCTTAGCCGGTTTTGGAATAACCTCTCTTTGAGAATTTAATTCTCTTGCTAGTTCACTTTCGGTAATCTTTTGTTCTTCCCTGTATTCTATGTAATTTCCGTTAAAATCTTTTATCTTACCGTCTCCTTCGAAAATAAATAAATGGTCAACAAGCTTATCCATAAAATACCTGTCGTGGGTGACAACCACCAGGCAACCTTTGAAATTATCCAGGTATTCTTCAAGAACATTTAATGTAATAATATCCAGGTCATTTGTAGGTTCATCCAGAATCAGGAAATTGGGATTCTTCATCAAAACTGTTACCAGGTATAACCGCCTCCGCTCTCCCCCGCTTAGCTTTGAAACAGGTGTAAAATGCATATTAGAAGGAAATAAGAACATTTCAAGGAATTGAGAGGCAGTGACTGTCCTTCCGTTTCCAAGCATTATAACTTCTGCAATTTCTTTTATCACATCTATAAGCCTTTTATTCTCTTTTACTATAAGTCCATCCTGCTTAAAATACCCTATCTCAACGGTCTTCCCTGTTTCTATTCTTCCGTCGTCAGGTTCCATATATCCTGTCATCAGGTTAAGCAATGTGGTTTTACCTGTCCCGTTTCTTCCAACAATTCCAAGCCGTTCAAATTTTCTGAACTTATAACTAAGGTTTTCAATAATTTTAATATCACCGAATTGCTTATACAGATTATGCAGTTCTATTATCTTTCCCCCGAGCCGTTTGGAAGCGGTTTTAAATTCCATTCCGCTTTCTTTAGTAACTCCGGTAAGCTTTTCTTCAAGCAGGTTAAATTTATCTATCCTTGATTTCGCTTTTGTTCCCCTGGCTTTAGGTCCGCGTTTTATCCATTCAAGCTCGTTACGGTATATGCTTTGCATCTTTTCAATATTTTTTTCTTCACTCTCAAGGCGGAATGCCTTCTTCTCCATGTAATATGAATAGTTGCCGTTGTATTTATATAACGTTCCGTTTTCCATTTCAATGATTTCATTGCAAACTCTTTCAAGAAAATACCTGTCATGTGTAACCATTAGTAATGTTATGCTTTGCTTAAGCAAATAATCTTCTAGCCATTCTATCATGTCCAGGTCAAGATGATTGGTTGGTTCATCCAGATATATCAGGTCGGGCTCTTCAATGAGAACTTTTGCCATTGATACTCTCTTCTTTTGCCCGCCTGAAAGAGTCGAAATTTTTGCATCAAGCTGTGTAATATTTAATTTATAGAGAACCTGTTTCATTTTGGAATCATAGTCCCATGCTTTCATCAATTCCATCAGTTCGATAGCTTTATTTAAGCTTATCTTATCATCAGGATTTGCAAGACATTCTTCATAATATTTTACAGCTTTAGCAATAGGTTTATTTGAATCAAGAATAGTTTCAATCACATTAAGCTCTTCGTTTAATATCGGGTCTTGCGGAAGATACTCGACTTTAATATCATTTCGGTAAGTTATATTTCCTTCATCTGCATGTTCAAGCCTGCTGAGTATTTTAAGCAAAGTAGACTTGCCTGTTCCGTTACGGGCAATAAGTGCTGCCTTTTGACCTTTATCTAAGCCAAAAGATATTTCCTTAAATAATACCTTAGTACCATAGGTTTTCGACAGATTTTCAACAGAAAGTAAATTCATAGCTCACTAAATAATAATTAAGGGAAGAATGTTAAAGTCAGAAATGGGGTGGTTGTAAAGCTTGAACCCCAGATTAACCCTGATTAATATGATTTGAATGATTAGTTCTTCGTATAAATATAAATGATTCTTTTAATCGAAAACAAAACTTTGGTGTATAGTGAAGCTGTAAAGATTCTAAAATATATAAATATGTGCTCAAAACACTTTTCTTTATTTATACATGTAGAATTAATTTCAATCTCTTGCAAGATAAATCATTCAAATCATATTAATCAGGGTTAATCTGGGGTTCAAGCTTCTCAATACAAGTAATCTAAAATATGATGCTACCTTATCAGTACCATTTTCTTCGTCTCTCTGTACATCTTTGCTGATTGTTCATTGCTGATTGTCAATTGATAAAAATATATTCCGCTGGCTAGACCGCTTCCGTTAAATTCTACATTGTATGTTCCAATCATCTGCAATTGGTCTACCGGTGTATTCACTTCTCTTCCGGTTATATCGTACACAACCAGTTTAACAAAACCCGGCTTTGGGATTGAATAAGAAATTTTTGTTGCAGGATTAAAGGGATTCGGAAAGTTCTGCGATAAATAATATCCATCAGCAATTGAAGATATTTGTTTTATTCCAATCACATCGTAGTAAGAAATTCTGGCATCTGTTTCCACTTCGGCAAGTGCAGCACGATTTTCACCATTCACTAAACCCGAGAAAGATTTAATAATAATTTTTGCTTTATCTATTTTAGGCAATCCACTAAACTGGAAGCTTGTACCGTTAACGCTTAAAAAACCTGTTGATGAAATGTGAGACACTACAACGTTTTGATAAAATAAATAAATCTCACAGTCATTCACCTGTATGTTGGTATTTGTCTGTGGATTTGGCTTAACATTATAAAGCTTTAAGCTCCTTACATCAACCGGTAAATCCCATTGAAGCTCAACAAATTCATTAGTTGTACCATTTGCAATCCAGTTTACCCTTAAGGAATCATTCCTTGCTTTTCTATCCACAACTCTTTTTCCCGGAAACTGAACTGAATCATTCACAAATTTGTAAGAACTCTGAGTTACATTTGCCGATGTTGAAACATTAAATAATTGTCCTTCGCTTATTGTAGGAGGTACAGGTATGGTTGTATGCCCTGCATGACAGCCTACACACTTAGTACCTGTTCCCGGTCTGCCGAAGTTCATACCTGTTACATGTGCTATTTGGTTTTTGGAGCCAATTAAAACTCTTCCGGAAGAATCAATAACCTGTTCAAACATAGCAACATCAGCCGGAGCAAAATCCATGTGCACACCACCGGCATATTCTACCGGCATACTTTGAAATTTAATTGCAGTATCAAGTCCAAGTGAATCTTTTCTCTGGAAGTTAAGAAAAAAATCCATCCTGGCATTTTTAGTTATTGGCGGAGCATCCGTCATAGGCTCATCAACTTCACCGTTTGTAAAAATATTCACACAGTCAAACCTGAATCCCCCGTTTTTAAAATAAGACCCGGGATCTGATGTTGGAGGCAATTCATCACTAATATTAGTAACAAAATCTTGTCTGATTGGCGGTATTGTCTTTGGAAGAAGTACAGCCGTATTCAGTTCAAGTTTGCCGGGTATATCGTAAAATAACTGCAATCCTGTTCCGTCAAGATTGATCGTATATAAACCGTAATCCTGGTTCACAACTTGCGTTGCATATGAAATTAATATTTTCCCATCAGGTAACTGGATTGGGTCAGTTGCATAAGGCGGCTGCATTGTACCAAATGAAGGAGGGTTTTGAATATAATACTGCATTGTATTTGCATCAACGCCTGATACATGCTGAGGGTAGCTGATCCTTTTATTATTCCATTTTATTCCGGTGCTTCCCGATGTGTAAAACATTGGAGTGTGCGGAACAAATACACTTAGCAGGCTGCCATTGCTCATAATAAACGGTTTGTAAGAACTTAAATTTATTCTCGATTCTGGATGACCGCTGAATAATTCCAGTGCATCACCATCAGTATTAATAATAGCTGTTTGCCAAATATTTGCAACATCCTTAGACAGAGCAATTCCAGAATCGCGTGTTAATCCGCTTTGTGTTAATGCAGGCATATCGATGTTCAGCCACCAGCGGGAGTAAACTATTCTGCCGGATATGGGGTCAACTGTTGGTTCTTCAGCACCGTTTCTTTCTGTCGTAATGCGGTGAAGATTTGAACCGTCTGAATTTATAACATACAAATTGGTTGTTCTTGCACTCATTTCCGAAAGTGACGGGTACCTGGTACTTGCAAAACAAATCCTTCCATCAGGTAAATAGCACGGGTCAATATCATCATACTTAAAGAACTTATAAGCAATTGTTCCAAATTGAGAAAGGTCAATATTTCTGTTTGAAAAGGTAACCTGTCTGAAATTAGAACCATTGGAGTTTATTTCATAAATTCTCCAGCTTGAATCCCTGTGTTCAATACCTGCAAATAAAATTTTTGAAGCATTCCAAAAAACATCAGGGTCTGATACATCAATTAAAGTAATGCCATTAAAGCTTATAGAACTATCTACAAGTGTTCTAACAGTGCCGCTGCTTTCTCTGACCAATAGCTTACCGCCAACAACTGCAAACCGTGAAAACGCCCCCATTCCGGGAAGCAACCCCGATTGCAGATAGTACACATTCCCGTTTTGCACCAGGTTTCTTGATACAAAAACTACCGGGGAGTATTGGGCATTAATCTCCTGTACTAATATCAGAAAGCCCGGTATCACTACCAGGCCTAATATTTTTATGATATGTTTTAACAATTTTATCACATCTTATAAGTAATAGTAACTTGTGATTTTTTGCTTTCTTTATTCCATGCAATCATAACACCGACTTCCTTCTTTTCTTTTTGCCATAATGCCATGCCGCCGTCATCATTCATCAAATCACCATCATTCTTTTTATACCCGTTCTTTTCAAGCTGTGATGAAAAATCCGTAAAAATATCACGGGGTCTGTCATCGGATTCAAAATTAACAGTCATTCCGTCTGAAGTATTCAGATATCCAAGGATCTTTGAATTCTTTGGCTGTGGAACTTCTGCCGGATAATCAGCAGGCATTCCCGGCTTAAGACCCAGGTCATTGGTTGTAGCTGTTTTATCGGGAACTTTTTCCTGTTCTCCGCCCGGTTTTACTTCTTCTTTTTTATCGCTGTTTGTTGTATCAGTGCTCTCTTTTTTTCCGCATCCTGTAATAACAAAGCTTGCAAAAAGAACAATTAAAAATAATACCGGAATCTTTTCACGTAACATATTAAGATATTTAATTAATGAATTTTTGTTTATTAGTTATTGCATATAGCTGCTTCGAATTTCCCGGCTATCCAGCTTTTTTTGTCATCATTGAAGCATAACGCTATTCTGCCGGATACAAGTTTATCGGTATTGTTATCAATTTTCAATGCACAGTTCCATGATGAAGCTGATTTTACAGGACTGCCATCACTTGATGTGAATTTGAAAAAAGCGGTATAAGTTTTTGTATCTTCATCAAATTTACCTTTGATGATTTCTCCTGTAATAGCGCTGCCCTTATTCATCAATTGAAAACCTTTAAAATTCTCTATAAAGCCGCATGGCTGCTCAGGTTTTGCAGTTGAGAAATTAATGACATTATCATTTGTTCCGCGCCATTTTTCAAAATTTATATATGAGAACGAAATTTCTTCTCCATTAATATATCCCTTAACGGGAAATTCGGGTATATCGGAAATCTTAAGGTCATCTTTCCATGAGAAGCTGTTTTTATTATTGGAAGAAGTCTGATCTGTATTATCAGACTTCTTTCCGCATCCAACTATGGAAAATAATAAAAAAAATGTTAAAATGAATAGTATATTTTTCAATTATTTACAAAATTTGTTAAACCTATCGTTAATTCTGCCCCAGTGAAGATTATTCATCAAGTTATCAATGTATTTAACTCTTCCAGGGCCGTCTTTATGATAATATGCATGTTCAAACACATCACATGCTATTAAAGGAATGCCGCCCCAAATAGCTCCGTACTGATGTTCATCAACAAATACATTTATCAGTCTACCTGAATAAAGCTTATCATAAACAAGCAAGCCCCAGCCGCTTAATTTGGCTGCAACTGCACAAGCTTTGAAATCAGCTTTCCAATTATCTAAAGAACCAAAATCTTTTTCAATAGCTTTAATAATATCTTTTCCTTTATTCATATCACCGTCTCCGCCAAGGCATTCCCAGTAAAGGTCATGCAGTAATGCACCGGAATGATTCCATGTTAATCTTCTTTTTAATTCGCCGACTTCAGAATAGTTGCCGTTAGCTTTTGACCTGTCAACGGCTTCAAGTGCGTTTTCAATATTGTTCAGGAAAGTAACGTAGCCCTTATGATGTGTGTTGTAGTGCCAGTCAGTTGTTTCAGGACTGACAACATCTTTTAATAATGTTTTTGCCTCTTCGTCAGAATAAGGTCTGGGATTGAATTTCCATTCGTATGCCATAATTTGTTTTTCTCCTATGGGCATTGCCCATATATTTATTTTTTAATAGTTATTTATAAAACTTAAATAAAAAAGCACTCATAACAGAAGAATAAAATACTTCCGCCCTATGAATGCTTTTTCCACTAATTTTCAACATGCAAAGCTATACTGAGTATTTTAACACCTCACTCATTAACACCTATCAGATTATTGAGGATTTAATATTAATTTCATAAATCCAAAATCCACAAAGGTTGGGTGAGGTTGTCACATTATACTCCGAAAGAGCTTCCGCATCCGCAGGTCTTTTTCGCTGAAGGATTATTAAATACAAATCCTTTTCCGCTTAATCCGTCAGAATAGTCAATTGTTGTTCCTTTAAGATAAAGGATACTTTTCCAATCAACAATTACTTTAACACCGTCGACATCCAATTCTTTATCGCCGGTTTTTAATTCTGAATCGAATCCCAGGGTATAAGAAAGCCCTGAACATCCGCCGCCTTTTACTCCAACCCTAAGGTTGTAGTTCTCAGGTATAGCGTTTTCATCTTTTATCTTTTTAACTTCCGAAACTGCCTTCGGTGTTAAAACTATTTCATTGTTCGTTAATGTTTCTAATGTTTTTGTATTTTCCATTAATATGATTTTATTTTAAACTCAATTTTTAGTTTCATATATAATTATTCCGTACTGTCACCTCTCCCCCCAACCCCCTCTCCACTTGGAGAGGGGGTGCAGGAGTATTAATTCCTTTTACCTCCCCCTCTCCAAGTGGAGAGGGGGTTGGGGGATGAGGTAATTATTTATTTCAAATAAAAATTCATTCCAATATAATATGAAGAATAAGCAATTCTTCTGTCACCTGTTAAGCCGTTTGTCGGGCTTGCTTTATCTCTAAATGATGTAACATGCGCATCTTTAATTGCAGTTTCCTCTGTTTGTTTGTTCCAAGTATTATCATAACTGTAAATAAATCCTGCATACAAACCCGTCTTTTCATTCATCTTATAATTCAGTTTCAATCCACCTGCATAACCATACCTTGGAACAACTTTAAAGAAATCCAATCCTGCATGAAAAAATGTTTCACCGCCGATAAAGTTTACCCTTAACATTGCAAATAATGAAGGATAGAACTTTTTTACACCTATCGGGTTTATTTCCGGACCTATACCAATGGAAAAGCTTTGCACTCTTACTCCATAATCATCACCCGGTCCCGGGTGGCTGCTGCTGAGAACATTATATCCCAAATTCAGCAAACCTTTTATCAATCCTGATTTAAAAAAACTGTACTTCAAAAATGTCTGTACTGTAAATCCTTTTTCAGCACCAAGATTGCTTGATACTAACCACCGCTTGTCTGCAACTAATATTGATGCACTGTCCGATGCAAGCTTAACGTTAGTTCCATATGTTTCAAGTAAAGGAACAGAATAACCCATATTAAATGACAGCTCAAGCCTGCTTTGTGATAACAATGAGTTATTTACAGCAAAAATCGTGTAAAGAACTGTAAAAATATAAATTAATTTATAGACTTTCAAATTCCCTGATTTGATTAAAATTAATGCTGTAACACCTGTTTGAAAACACTTCTTATCTTCTTAACACTTTCAGTAACCTTATTAACAGCAAAATCTATTTCTTCTTCTGTGCTGAACCTGCCGATACCAAACCTAATAGAAGAACGCAATTCATCATCTTTTAAACCGATTGCTTTAAGCACGTGTGATGGTTCAACTGCGGCAGAAGAACATGCACTTCCCGATGATACGGCAATTTCCTTCATTGACATCATTAACGTACCTGAATCAGCATGCTTGAAACATATATTTAAATTACCCGGAAATCTTTTTTCAGGATGACCGTTTATAAAGAAATCATCGAGCTGTGAACTTAAGCCTTGATAAAATCTTTCACCCAGCTTCTTTATCTTTTCATTCTCAACGCTCATTTCATTAGCCGCAATTTCACATGCCTTTCCAAAGCCAACTATACCCGGTATATTTAAAGTACCTGAACGGAAACCATTCTCATGTCCTCCCCCGTCAATCTGGGGATTCAATTTTACTTTCGGGTCTTTGCTTTTCACATATAATGCTCCAACACCTTTAGGACCATACATTTTATGTGCAGTAAAGCTCATCAGGTCTATATTCATTTGCTGTACATTAACCGGCAATTTCCCTACTGCCTGTGTTGCATCCGTATGGAAAAGAACTTCTTTTTCTTTACATATCCTTCCGATATCTTCAACAGGTTGTATAGTGCCAATTTCATTATTCACAGTCATTATACTTACCAAAGCTGTATTACCATCAATTGCATCTCTTAATTCATTTAAATCTATGAGACCAAATTTATCAACTTTCAGAAGATAAATTTCAAAACCTTTTTTTGCCAATGCAGAACAGGAATCAAGCACCGATTTATGCTCTGTTGGTGCTGTTATAATTTTCTTTTTAACATTTGAAAATAATTCTGCAATACCTTTAACAGCTAAATTATTTGATTCGGTAGCTCCGCTTGTTATAACAATTTCCTGAGTCTTACATCCAATCAGTTCAGCAATTTTACCCCTGTACATTTCAACGGCTTTTTCAGCATACCAGCCAAATTCATGTGATTTGCTGGCGGCATTTCCGAACTTATCAGTAAAGTAAGGAAGCATAGCATCAAGAGCCCTTTTATCAACGGGTGTAGTTGCCTGATAATCCATATAAATAGGGAGTTTTAACATGTAAAGTCTTAATTTATAACAAATTTAACGCTTAAACAATTTCAGCTAAAGATGTAGTATGGAAATAATTTGTTATACTTTTTTGGACTTTTTGCATAGGACCACTTATAATACAGGTCTTGTAAATTTTACATGTATTCGGGTTTTTATGTGTACCGCAATCGAGTATAAAATTTGAACCCTCTATTGCATTAAAAACAGATGCAAGATTTATCTTATCGGGATCTCTTGATAATTTATATCCGCCGTTTATTCCCTGAACCGATGCTAATATTTTTTCTCTTTTTAGCTGCTGGAGAATCTTTGATAACAGGTCATACGGAATTTTGTATTTCTGTGATATAACCTTTGCGGAAATTGGATTTATCATGCCGGCTTTTGTGATATGCTTTATGGCTATTAACCCGTATTCCACTTTCTTTGATACTTTAAACATAATTTATCCGCCCCAATGGGATTTTATTTTGAGGAATGTATGATTTATTCATACTAACACTTTTAATTTCGAATCTCGAATAGTCAATTTCGAATTGATTCATAAGATTTATCAGATTATCCAAATGATTCATCCTGTAAATCTTTTTAATCCGTGCATTCATTGTTCAAAGATTCAATTCGAAATTGATCCCGCTCTGCGGGACAATTCAAATTTTTTATCCTTCCTTCACAAGGCGTACTGCAAATGACCCGTCAGTACTGTGCCTGTGAGGAAAAGTTTCTATACACCCTTCGGCATTAACCAGGTCCTGGCTGACATAATTACCCGCATTGTCAATTTTGAATTCAGGGTGTTCTGCAAGAAATGCTTTGACCACTTCGATATTCTCTTCGGGTTCAATTGTGCATGTACTGTAAACAATTGCACCGCCCGGCTTTAAATATTTTGCGGCATTTTCAAGCAGCTTTTTCTGGTATTTTGCTAAATTTATAATATCTTCAACTTCACGCTTCCATCTTATATCCGGCTTTTTGGATAACACTCCCAATCCGGAACACGGAGCATCAAGAAGTATTTTATCAAACCGTGTTGTTGTTACTACTTCATTATGGAAATCAGATGCATCATCCTGAACGAATTCAATACATGTAGCTCCAAGCCGTTCTGCATTCTGTTTCATCACTCTTATCTTTGCATCGTATTTATCAACAGCAATAATTTTCCCTTTATTGTTCAGCATCTGGGCCATATGAGTTGATTTTCCGCCGGGTGCTGCACACATATCGAGAACCAATTCACTTTCCTTTGGTGCAAGAAGTATTGATGCAAGTCCCGCACTTTCATCCTGTACAGTATAATATCCTTTAATAAAAAATTCATCAAGATAAATTTTTGACATTAATCTCAAAGTAATAAACATATTTGAATATTTGCAGAACCTGTAAACTATATTCTTTTCTGTCAGCAGGTTAAGGAACTCGTCTTTCCTGGCTCTTAATGTATTTATCCTTACTGTTAAGATTGGTCTCTTATTATTTGATTCTGCAAGCTTTTCAGCATCTTCAAATCCGAATCTCTGTATCCATCTTTTCACCATCCAGTTAGGATGCGACTGCATTATTCCAAGATACTTTATTTCATCAATCTCACGTGTGGGATATACCAGGTCTTCTTTTGTCCTGATAATAGTTCTTAGCAAGCCGTTTACAACATCCGCATGTTTTTGTGTGCTTATTTTTTTTACAAACTCAGTTGCTTCATTAACTGCGGCATAATCAGGAATTTTATTTAAGAAAAGAATCTGGTATAAAGCTACTCTAAGAGTATTTTTAATTTCCGGCATGCACTTTTCCCATTGACCGCGGTAAAAACCGTTGAGGAACCAGTCAAGCCTTCTCATCCATCTTACAACTCCATGGCATATCTCATTCAATAATGATTTATCATAGTCGTTTAGGTTCTCATTGCTGATTTCATAATCAATGAGCTTCTCAAGATATGAGTCCGTTCTTTCAACACGAGTTAAAATTTTAACAGCAAGTGTCCTTGAATCGGAATAAATGGTATCTCCTTTAGGCCGTTCTCTTCTTGGTTTAGCTGCCGGAGTTTCCTGTGATTCCTGCTCCTGCTGAACTTCTTTTGCTTTTTCAATTAGCTCCGGGCTGTCGGTTTCCCTTATTGCACCTGCTTCGGTCTCTTTAATAATCTTCTCTACCGGTACGGAAACAGGTGTATCTTCCTGTTTATCACCTGCATTATTAATACCGTCCATATTAGTCTGATTTTCATCCATAAATCAAATATACCGTTAATACAAAGTATTTTCAATGATGTTTTAATATAATAATAAATAATTGCAGGTTCATAAAATAAGTAAATATTTTACCGATATTGTTTGGTTTTCATGAAGAGTTATAGGTTGAAAGGTTGAAAGGTTGGAAGATTGGAAAATTGGTATTTTATGAGTCTTGCACATCTCTTCTAATTCTTCATTTTTCATACTTAATTCTCTAACATTTTTGTGGTTTGGAGTTTTCCATTTTTTAACTGCTTTCTATTTATTATTTTGCAGGATAACTTTAATACAATCATGATATCATTAAAAGACGTTAATCCAAATCTCCTCACTGCTGAATATGCTGTAAGAGGACCAATAGTTATCCGTGCTCAGGAACTTGAAAAACAGGGCAAAAAAATTATTTATTGCAACATAGGTAATCCGCAGGCACTTAAGCAAAAACCTTTATCTTATATAAGGCAAGTTTTAAGCCTGCTTGAATATCCGGAATTATTAAAAAACGATGAACAGCTAAAAAATTATCCGTGTGATATAGCTGAAAAGGCAAAGAAAATTTATCATCAATTGCCGCATGGTACAGGTGCATATACACAAAGCGCTGGTATTCCATTTATCAGGCAGGCAGTTGCTGAGTTTATAACTAAACGTGACGGCATTCCTGCCGATGAAAATCATATAATACTTACAGATGGTGCAAGCAAAGGCGTGCAGGCAGCAATTACTACTTTGCTCAAAAATAAAAAAGACGGATTCATGATACCAATACCGCAGTACCCTCTGTATAGTGCAACAATAGACCTGTACGGAGCAAGCAAGATTGGTTATTACCTTGATGAAAATAATTCATGGCAGCTTAATGAACAAATATTAACTGAGAGCATTGAAAAAGCTATTTCTGCAGGTATAAATCCTGTTGCAATTTGCGTGATTAATCCCGGTAACCCGACGGGTGCTGTATTATCATTTGAAAATATTGTAATGATAATAAACTTTGCAAAGAAATATAACCTGTCAATTTTTGCCGATGAAGTTTACCAGGAGAATGTATATGTTACTAATGCTGCATTCCACTCATTTGCAAAAGTAATGAATAAAATTGGCGAAAAAGATATCACATTATTCAGCTTTCATTCAGTATCAAAGGGCTTTACAGGTGAGTGCGGGCACAGGGGCGGATACCTGGAGATTAGAAATATTCCAAATGAAGTTTTAGCTCAATTCATTAAGCTTCAATCAATTAGCTTATGTGCCAATGTTGACGGTCAGCTTGTAACATACCTGATGGTTACTCCTCCAAAAAAAGGTGATGAAAGTTATGATACATATATTAAAGAGCGTGACGGAATATTAAACGACCTGAAAACCAAGGCGCAAATTTTAGGGGAAGGTTTAAACAAAATTTCAGGAATGAAAAGTGATATGCCGCAGGGTGCGATGTATGCTTTTGTGAAGTTTGAACTGCCGCATACAGCAGATATTACAAGCATGACACCCGAAGAACAGCTTGCTTACGAAACACAGCGTGACTGCGATTACTGCCTTGCTATGCTTGAGGAAACAGGTATATGTGTTGTTCCGGGCTCGGGATTTGGACAGAAGCCGGGCACTCTGCATTTCCGCACAACCTTCCTGCCGCCAAAAGATGAGATTGAGGAATTGGTTGTGAAACTGAAGAAGTTTCATGAAGGATATGTGGAGAAGTTGAAAGTTTGAGAGTTTGAGAGTTTGGGAGTTTGGGAGTTTGAGAGTTTGAGAGTATAATGAGGTTTACAATTGGTGATATACATGAGCTTTCCTGCAATTGTAAATCTCCCGGTCATCTTAAGCTGACGCTTGTGTCAGGTGAATTATTGTTAATCTGAGTTCTTTCTTAATTTATCAAATATATCTGATAATCTAAGTTAATTCATACTTTTCCCAAAGGAATCCCTGTGGGACAAACTAACACCTGACACTTTAATTGCTCTAAAAACTCTACAAACTCTACAAACTCTCCGAACTCTATGAACTCTATACATTATGCGCTAAGTTCTTTGCATAATGCGGCTCTTTGGATTCATCTACTAATGCACTTAATTGAGCCAGTGAAAATGCACCAATTGACATAACTAAATCTCTTACTGCAATATCAAAATAAGCACCCATTGAAATAAGATTTAATGCAATTAATATCAGCCATGCCATTACAACATATCCGCCAATCCTTGGTTTAGCAAGAGTAAGAATACCTGCTGCAATTTCAATTACACCGACAATATACATAAACACTACCGGTCCCATCGGCAGCATACCGGAAAGATTCGGATTTAAATATATTTTCCAATCAACAAGAAGGTTAGTGAATTTATCCAGTCCTGCAATAACAGGAACAAGCCCGTATGTAAATCTGAGAAGATTTTGAATTACCTTTACTTGCCGGTTTTGATTTATGGTATCCATTTGTTTTTCCTTTCGTACAATATTTTTTAATTACCTATTTGATGAAGGATTTACTGAAAGGTTACAAATTCAGCAAATTCCCACGAAAGTGGAAATCTCCTGAACAGTTGCAGGAATTAAATTGTTATATATATTGTATATATTTAAAATGTTTTCACCGGCAAGAAAAATTTAGATAAATAGCCGGGATTCCCGCATTCGCGGGAATTATCATACTATCTGTAACCTTTTGTTATATTTTTAATCTAATTGATATGAGTAAACCATTAGAAAATTCGCTAAAAACACAACCGGCAAATGTTCAGCCGTTATCTGACTCCGAAATAATAGAGAAAATATTGAACGGAGAAAAGGAAATTTATGAATTAATAATGCGCAGGTATAACCAGCGGATGTTCAGAATTGCGCGGGCTATTGTAAAAGATGAAGATATTGCAGAAGATGTTGTGCAGGAAGCATACATCAAAGCATATGAGCATTTAAAAGATTTTAAGGGTAATTCGGCTTTTTCTACATGGCTTACAAGAATTTTGATTAATGAATCTGCATCAAAGAATAATTATAAAGCAAAGATAATTTACTTAGACCCTGTTCCTTCCGAAGATAATAATTCAGAGTATATAATAACTGAAAATTCAACAACCATGAGAAATCCTGAACAACATGCAATTAACAATGAGTTAAGAAATCACCTTGAAAGAATGATAGATTCTCTTCCGGATAAATACAGAACTGTTTACATAATGCGTGAAATAGAAAATATAAATACTGCTGATACAGCAGAGTGCCTGAACTTAAGCGAATCAAATGTTAAAGTCAGGTTGAACCGTGCAAAAGAAATGCTCCGTGAAAATCTTATGAGCGTTTATGAAAAGGTTGATGTGTTCCAGTTCCTGGGTGAAAGATGTGACAGGATTGTAAATGCTGTTATGAAAAGATTAAGTTAAGGAAATGTAAATTAAATAATACTGATATTATTAATATTTTTATATACGTTTGAGGAAATAGTATATAATGATATTAATAAACAGGAAAGCATTAGCTTCATCCTTCTATAATTTTAATTTCTTATCAATAATTATGATGCTTATGTTATCGGGACATTACTTATTTGCCGCCGAATCCGATACATTGAAAAACAAATTTAATTATTATAATGAATTGGGGTTAATAGAAGGCATGCCGTTTGACTATCCATCTGATATACCTCTCCCAATGAATTCGAAATGCATTGGTCATATGACAACTTCAGAAGGTGTCGTTGTTACATTTGAATCCAATGATATATGGAATAATATTTTATATGACTTTGCTTTGAGAATAGAATCTAATGGATACAAAAAAAAGGAAAAGGAAAACATTAATGATTATGGTGGATTTGTGGCATGGGTAAAAGATGAAAAAGAAGTGAATATTATGATTGCAAAGCAATTTGAAAGTGAAAAAGTTGAAATTGCTGTGACATATAATTAGCAATGTTATTATCTGCTCTTTTTACTCATCCTATGACTTAATTTATTTGACTTGTGTTATCTTTACAACTTATTAGTACTTATTTTGTTTAGTCATAGGATGAGTAAGAAAACGGAAATTACAAATAAATAATATCCTCTTTATTCATCAATGATAAAAACAAAAGCATATAATCTCTTATATGCCGTGTGATAAGAAAATTTTCCTTTATATGCTGTTTACCGTTTATACCAAGCTCTCTTGAATACTCCGGTTCATGCAAAAGCTGTTTTAAATAATATGCGGTTCCTTCAATAGAATAGCTTAATATACCCGAATACTGGTGTTTAATCTGTAACGGTATTCCGCCAACTGCGCCTGCAATAACGGGTTTTTCTTTCCATAAAGCTTCGGCAACAGTAAGTCCAAAACCTTCCTTCAATGATTTTTGCAGTATCACTGTAGATGCTCTCTGAAGTGCGTTTATCTCAACATCACTTGATGGCGGTAAAAATAAAATATGAATATCAGGGTCATTACCAGCGGCTTCTCTTACATCTTCCAAAACTTTCATTCCCTCCGGGTCATCTGTTGCCCCGCCGCCTGCAAGAACAAGCTGGCAATCAATGTAAGGCTTGACAAGCTTATATACTTTAACCACACCAACAGGGTCTTTTAAATAATCAAATCTTGATATTTGTGTTACTATGGGACGTGAGAGATCAATACCGTAACCTTCAACAATTGAATTAATTTGTTCCTTCGGCAGCTCTTTATTTTTATCACTAAACGGGTCAATAGACGGAGCAATTAAAGCTTGCGGTATGCTAAGTTTTCTTGAAAATGCCGGAGCAGAAAAAACTGCGTACTCATATTGTTCTATAAACTGGTTCAAGAATTCCATCAGGTCCATCTGGGGATTGGTAAAATCAATATGGCATCTCCAAGCCCAGTGTTTTCCAAGTACTTTTTTCATTTCAATTAGAACAACCGGCTGCGGGTCATGTATGAGAAAGATATCAGCATCAAAATTCATTATCTTCATATTCTCACGGTTAACATGAACAAAGAAATCAAAATCGTCCTGAGAAAAATCAACCTTAACCCCATGCAAAGCATTATGAAAATTTTTTGTAATGTTGAAAAATCGTTCATTTCCTTTTATGACATCCCATTTTGCATTAACACCAAGCTGATTAAGCAATGGAATCATACGTGTTAAAATTTCAGCAACTCCCCCGCCGACAGCAGTTGAATTAACATTTATTATTGTTTTTCCATTCAGCTTTTCTGCTATTACCTGCAGGTCGTGAACTACACTCAAACCTACTATCGGTATATAATCATTTAATTGATTTTGATCCATAAGTTTTTATTAAAGTTAAAATATCCTCTCTCAGACCATTCAAAGTAGTTGTGTACGGGTCAAGTGATGAGACTCTTTTAGCAAGCTCATGATACCCCAGGGTTTCAAACCAGTCGGCAAAATCATTTTTGTTTTTACCTAATCGTAACTGTGTTTCGAAAATATGATAATAAAAAGTATTAATACTGATACTTTCCAGTTGTTCAGCAAACTCATTCAAATCTTTTGCATGACAATCAAGAGGAAGACAAAAAGTTTTACAAGACATGAACTGGAATTCTGTACCTTTTACACAATTAGCCTGGGAAGAATCTTTACTGCTGTAATCTTCTATTGTTTTAATCAGCTTTTGTCTTACATCATTAATATTATTTAATGATGCAATATTAATACTGGCTGTTGCTTCTCCAAGTTCGGTAAGATTTAAAACATTTCTTATCCAATATGCAAAATCGTTTGGCGGTTCAGGAACAAGGAAATGATGCTGCTGAAGAAACCTGTGTGTATGATAATAAATTGATGCATCCGGAACTGTCCTGATATTTTCAAGAAGGTTACGGATATTACTTGATTTAATACCAAGCAAAAGAGGAAGATTGTACTCGGTATAAAAATGAAATGGCTTACTCATTTTGTTATATCTCCAATCAACTTTCTAACAGAATTATAATCGGGTAAATTATATTTTGCATGGGAAGCGGTTAAGCCGACCTTAATAGAATAAGCATTTTCCGGTAATGCTTTAAACATATCTTCATCAGTCCAGTCATCCCCAATTCCCATAATAAAATCATACTGTTTTTTACGAAGGAAATAAGTAACAATTGTTCCTTTATTAATTCCAATGTTTTTTACTTCTATGACTTTGCTTCCCTGTAATACCTGCAAATTCATATTATTTGTGAAATTGACTAAATCATCGAGAAGTTCCTTAGCTTTAAGATTTGCCTGGTCTATATCTGCATTACGGTAGTGCCATACGAGAGAATATCTTTTTTCTTCAATAAAAGAGCCGGGAAGTAGGTCAGTATATAGTTCCATAATAGGAAAAACCAATGACTTCCAGTCCGTATTAAAATTTGCCATCGTTTTCCAATCACGGTCTTTTTCTTTTACCCACACACCATGCTCAGCGGCAAAAGCAGTATCACAAGCACCAAGCCATTCCTCTAGAGTTTCCTTATCTCTTCCGCTTATAATTACAACTGTGGTATTCTCACAGCGTGATAATTTTGAGAGCATATCGGTTAATTCACTTACCGGTTTCGCAGCTTCCGGGATTTTTGCAAATGGAACAAGCGTTCCGTCATAATCGAGAAAAACAATCTTTTTATCCGAGCTCTTGAATTTATCTGCGATTTCGTTTTGTTCATCGTTGTCAAGCAGCTTTGCCTGAAAGCTTTCCTGTGTGTCTTTAACTTTATGCAATGCCTTTAAAAAATAGTCTGCCCACCTTATAACATTATATCTTTTTAATCTCCATTGCATTGTTTTATTTCTTCTAACCTGTTCTTCGACCGGCATTTCAAGTGCATCCTTTATTGCAGCAGCTATTTCTTCTGTATTATTCGGATTGATAATAACTGCTTCACCCAGCTCTTTTGCTGCCCCTGCCATTTCACTTAAAATTAACACACCTGTTTTATCTGTACGGCATGCCATGTATTCCTTAGCTATAAGGTTCATTCCGTCTCTCAGCGGTGTTATTAACGCTATATCACTTACACTATATATACCTGATAGGGGTAAAAACGGAACGTACTGATACTGGTAAATTATAGGTGTCCAGTAAATATTTCCGTAGCTGCCATTAATACTGCCAATTTTTTCATCAATTGACCTTTTCATCTGGCTGTAGCTGTCAACTCCAATTCTTGACGGGACAACAATAATAAGCATTGTAACTTTACGGTGCCATTGCGGATTATTTTTCAGAAATACTTCATAGCCCTTCAGCCTGTTTAGAATTCCCTTAGTATAATCCAGCCTGTCAATTGATAATACAATTTTCGAATCGTGAAATTTTTTCACAAGTTCGTTTTTCTCGTTTTTGGCTTCAACGGATTCAACCGCTTTTGCAAATGACTCATAATCAATCCCCATCGGGAAAGTATCTGCCCTTACTAATCTGTCCGGGGTTAATATATTACCAAAGCTTGCTTCATATCCCAATACTCTTATAACAGCGTTAATAAAATATTTCGTATAATCATGTGTATGAAATCCTATCAGGTCAGCACCAAGCAAACCTTCAACAAGCTCTTTTCTCCAAAGAACAGGCAGCATCCTGAATATTTCATAAGAAGGGAATGGTATATGAAGGAAAAAGCCGATATTCGCATCAGGCAGTTTTTTTCTCAGTAATTGTGGGAGAAGCATTAGATGATAATCGTGTACCCAAATAATATCATCAGGTTGAACAAAACTTACAACTTCCTCGCAAAACTTCTCGTTTACAAATTTATAATTATCCCAATACTCTTCATCATAAACAGTATAAACGGGAAAGTAATGGAATAAAGGCCAGATAGTTTTATTGCAGAAACCAAGGTAAAACTTTTCCATTACATTTTCTTTAAGAAAAATCGGGTGAATATTTAATTCTTTCCCTTTTTCTTTAAGCTTTGCCTGTTCATCTTTATTTATGGAAATACCCGGCCATCCGAACCAGATATATTCTGCATGCTTGTCGGATGTGTTTTTCAGTGAGGTTAAATAAGCACTAATGCCTGAAACAAGACCGCCTACACTTTCCTTCAGAATAAAATCTTTATCTTTTTTTTCAACAGTTACAGGAAGCCGGTTAGATATAATGATTAATCTCATTGATGATTAGCTTTCGGATTTAATTGAAATTGCAATTAAATTTTCTAAAATTCTACTTTATAATCTCAATCATACCAACCAAACCATGTCCGCATCCAACACCCTCAATATATGACATCTCAATATTTCTCAATATAACTGCAATCTGAGGCCCAATAACATTAGACCAGAAATCAACAACCGGGAAACGGTCGGAATTTCTGTAAAGCCAGGTAATAAATTTAAGCTCTTCGCTCATTAGTTCTATATCAGTATTTTCGAGGAAATTTTTTACCCTCGTATCATCCTGGTGCCTGAGTGCTTCCAGCAGAATTAAAACCCGGTTCCATTGCCTCTGGTAATCTGTTATTCTTTCCCATGCTTCAGGATTTATATCTCTGTACTGATCAAGATGAGAAAGGTCTAATTTCAAACTCTCAACACCGCCTGTATAATCATGGTCTAGCATTCTGTTTATAAGAAATCTAATCGGGAGTGCCTTTGTACTGAACATTCCCGTATCAATATGCCTGCCGACAAATATGCTTCTATCGGTGAAAGATAAAATATTAATTTTTACATTAGCCAGTTCAGCCGCTCTTTCCAAATAAAACTTCAGATCTTTTACCGTCCAGTAACATATATTAAAATATTCAGTATCTGATTGGGGTGCTTCCCTGGAAGGATTTAAATAACTCATTGTGTACGGCTGCATTGAAAGCTTTTCATTCCAATATACAGGCCATGCAGGACAGTATTTTCCATGAACATCAAATATGAACAGTGAACCGTTCTTTGCATGTGAAAATACCTGGCATGCAAGCTGTTTAAAATCATCCGGGTTTAAAAATGATAACGACCCGTACGTTGAAATGTAAACATCAAATGCATTTTTCTGAAGTAACCTTTTATCTATTCCCTCTTCCAGGTCACCATATTCGAATGACACTCCTTTAAAATCTTTAAAGTTATTCTTTCCCTGTTCTATAGCATCCAAATTAATATCTATTCCGACATATTCATCTATTTGCGGCGGGAGAAGAACATATTCATTATATATTGACTTGCTGTTGGAAGGGATGTGTGTTAACAGGTCAAAGCCCTCACCGCTTCCTGAACCCATATCAAGTATACGTATCTTTTGATTTACAGACATTAGATTCTCAATATATGGACGAATGAGAAGCTTTATAGAAATGTCTTCCCAGAATTTCCTGACATTATCTTTTTTACCAAATATTCCTGTTTTATCAAGTCCGTAATATCCTTTTGCCTCTGCTGCTCCGTAAAACTCTGCCCTTCTTTGATTTCTTTTGCTCACGGCTTTATTAATTGATATTTCAAATATTAATAGCTAATTGATTAACAATATAATTCTGAAAATAGTTTAAATCAGAAATTTATTAATGTTTAAATATTATTTTATTAAACTTTTCACGTATATTTATGTCAAATTTGAAACACAGTTAAATAAGAATAATTATGAAAATCCGGAAATCTGATAACAAAAAAATATTAGCTGTTTACCTGTTATTCATAATATTTATTACACTTTTACTTGTAATTACGGAGATTTGAAGTCAGATAATATTAATATCTGCTTTTGGAATGATGAAGAAAAATTGCGGATACAAACTCTTTAAAATAGCGGGAAATATATCTAGGGAAAATCCGGTAAGCAGTAAATTAAGATTTATGATAAAACCACTAATCCGGCATCAGTTATTAATAAATTGGATAAGTTAAAACATTTGTAAACACTCTAAAAAAACAGGCCGCGGGATGAGTATTGATAATGTTCTTCCATTTTATACTCGTCCAGCGGCCTGTTATATTACTTTAAACACTCAGCACACTCTATACACTCACCACACTCACCACACTCACCACACACACCACACTCACCACACTCACCACACTCAACACACTCACCACACTCTACGCACTCTACGCACTCTTACGCTGATTTTTTTTGCAGGTAATGTTCTTTCTCTATTTCATCAATCTCCTTAACAATTTCTTCTCCGAAATAATATTTTATTTCATCTCTTGCACCGCGGTATAAAGTCGGTCCGTCACCTAAACATGCCAGTGATTTCTCGTCTATTTCTTCAGGAGTAACAAGTGCTCCATCGTTATACGTTGCCGGAAATATTGTGCAGAAGAATGGTTTTAGCTCATGATAATCTATACCTTTTTCAAGTGCAAAGCTGTGAATCATGCATCCCCTGCTTTTGCGGTTTAGAAAAATACATCCTTTACCTTTCTTTGTGGTACGGGTGTACTCATGACCGGGATATTCGTAATCCCACATGCGTTTATTTTTATAAAACCAATTGCTTGATCTAATGCCGGTGAATTTTTCAAGTTCGTCTTTATGTGCCATGAGCCTGTTCACATTTAGCATATCTATATCAGCACCGTATGAACAGCACTGGTCATTGCAGAATGTACATCCCATGCAGTTCATATAATAAGTAATATCAAACAGGTCTGTATCTACAGAATGTATAACAGGCAAGCCGTGAATGCAGGGATAACTTTTACTTAATTTAATAATCATATTTATTTAATAATTCTCAAAAAACATTATCAACAAATATAGCAAACAAATATCAAAATATCTAAATCAAAGTTTATAAAGTTTATAAAGTTTATAAAGTTTATAAAGTTTATAAAGTTTATAAGGTTCATAAAGTGTGAAAACCTTACAAACCTTATTAAAATTATTAACTTTATAAACTATGCTTTCGCCGGAACTACTTCAGATGTGCATTGAGGACATCTTACGGCTTCAATATTTATTAATGATTTGCAATAAGGACACGGCTTTGTGGTTGGTGCTTTTTCTTCCTGATGTTCAAGTGCACGCCTTATCCTGTTGATTTGTTTAACAAGCATAAAGACTGCAAACGCTACGATAAGAAAACTTATAATAGTATTTATAAAAATACCGTAATTTAATGTTACAGCTCCGCCTGCTTTTGCTTCAGCAAGTGTATTGAAATGAGGTCCTGAAAGTGTAAAGAAAAGATTTGTGAAATCAACCTTGCCTAATATTAAACCGATAGGCGGCATGATTATATCGTTAACAAGGGAGTTTACAATTCCCGAAAAGGCTGCACCGATAATTATACCGATTGCAAGGTCTATCATATTACCTTTTACGGCAAATTCCCTGAATTCTTTAAATGTTTTTCTCATGGCTTTTATTTGTTTAGTAATAACCTAGTTTGAAGTTTCTGAAACCGTTAATTGTTTCACGGGCGCTTACTTTTAATATTGTGGCAACAGGTATTGCTATCAATGCTCCGAAAGCTCCGAGCAATTCATTTCCAACCAATAAAACAGCAATTACAGTAATAGGATTCATGTCAGCACTTTTTGAAAAAATAAATGGCTGAGCTGCAGAGCTGTCGAGCAAATATATTATTGTAAACATAATAATTATTGGTATCACCATAGAAGCATCACCAAACTGAATAACAGAAATTAAAATTGCAGGAACAGCACCAATGACCGGTCCGGCATACGGAATAAGATGTCCTAATCCGGCAACACTTCCAATCAGAAAAGCATTATTTATCCCCAATATTGATAAACCTGTTATACTGAGAGTGCCTACAAAAAATGCATCGAATATCCATCCTCTTACGTAAATACTTAATTGCTTTTCAATCTTATCAACAATATTCACAGTCATTTCAAAATACCGGTTTGGCACAAGACTGATAAAACCGTTCTTAATTGCTTTTCTGTCTTTTAAAATAAAAAATGTTATAAACGGTATAATGATAATCAAAAGAACTAACGAAACAATACTTGAAAGCAGGTCCTGAAGCTTAGTATAAGAACCTTTAAATGAGTTTTCTATTTCTTTAGCAACATCACCTCGTTTCAGGTAAGGTACATTTTTTTCAAGCCAGCGTTCCCAGTCTCTTACTTTATCCGATACTTCCAGTTCTTTATACGCTATCTTTAGTGAATCTATCTGTCCTGAAATACTGGGTAAGAATATTGAAAGAATTGAATAAACAAAAATTCCAATTAATAAAAATATTATTAAGATGGAAAGAGTCCGGTTTATGCCAAGTGATTCCAGGTAGTCAACTGCAGGATTTAGAATTAAAGCAATAAGCAGGCAAATCAAAAGTGTAATAAAAATACCTGTAAAAAAAGTAGCAAATACAGTTATAATCAAAAGCGGAATGAGCAAAATGAAAACTTTTGCTATTCCGCTTAAAGGTTTGTTAGCTTTAGTATATGAAGGAGCTTGCATTACTGAGATTGAATATTTTCGTTAATTACTTCTTTAATAAGTTCAAAGTCAAATCCTTTGCGTGCAAGATAATCAAACATCTTTTTTCTTTGTTTCATTATATCCAGCCCTTTTACCCTGTTAAAATACTTATTAAATATTTCTTTTACAAATTCTTTTTCATTGGTATCATTAAACGATTCCTCAAGTATTCTTTCAGTAATATCAGCGGGTATTCCTTTCTGATACAGTTTTTGTTTCAGAACAGCTTTACCCACAGGCTTGCTTGATAGCTTTTCCCTGACAAGCTGTTTTGCAAACTCTTCATCATCCAGAAGCTTAAGCTCTTTCAAATGCTCAACTGTTCTTTCAATCGTTCCCGGGGATATCTCTTTTAACTTTAGTTTATCCCTTATTTCCTTCTCACTTCTTATCCTGTAAGAAAGAAAATCAAAAGAAATTTTTTTTGAATAAAGATATTCGTCAAAGTTCTTTATTTCATTAAGCGTTTCATCTGTTATCTTATCATTGGCACTTAATCCGAACTTAATCAGCGTATCACCGCTGATGCCGCAGGCAAATTGCCCGTCTATAAATACATTAAAGCGTTCTTTGTTCTTCTTTTGATTTTCAATCTTAGTTATAGTCACAATTCATTAATGCAATATTTGCAATTTATGCTTTAGCTTTCTTTTCCGGTTTACACTCCTTACCAAATTTCCATTTGGTAAGGTTTTGATAGGAGAATAAAATCCTCATAATGGCTTTCCCAAATGGAAATTTGGGAAAGAGTTGAATTTAAAGTAAGCAATTTATGCTTTAGCTTTCTTTTCCGGTTTCTCTTTAGATTTACCGTTTCCGCTTTCAATAGCTTCCGGCTCAGGCACAGGCTCTATTCCCAAATGCTGTCTTACTTCACCAAGCAGCTGCTCCATAAGACTCGGGTTCTCCTGGATTAAGGTTTTTACTCCTTCTCTTCCCTGCATTCTTTGCCCGCCGTATGCAAACCATGCTCCTGCTTTCTGAATGATATTTAAGTTAACAGCTGTATCAATAAGGTCGCCTAACTTTGAAATACCTTCGTTATAAAGGATATCAAATTCAACTTCTTTAAACGGGGGAGCAACTTTATTTTTTACCACTTTCACTTTTGTCCTGTTGCCGACAATGTTTGTACCGTCTTTAATAGCCGCAACTCTTCTTATATCCAATCTTACCGAAGCATAAAATTTAAGAGCTTTACCGCCTGTGGTTGTTTCAGGACTTCCAAACATCACACCAATCTTTTCTCTAAGCTGGTTAGTGAAAATAAATGCAAGGTTAGATTTAGAAACAGCAGCGGTTAATTTTCTCAATGCCTGAGACATTAACCTTGCCTGCAATCCCATATGCGAGTCACCCATCTCGCCTTCAATTTCTGCGCGGGGTGTTAATGCGGCAACCGAGTCAACAACAATAACATCCAGTGCATTGCTTCTGACAAGGGTTTCAGCTATTTCAAGAGCTTGCTCACCATACTCCGGCTGTGATACAAGAAGATTCTCAATATCAACACCCAGCTTCTGGGCATAACCGGTATCAAGAGCATGCTCTGTATCTATAAAAGCAGCAAGGCCGCCTCTTTTCTGTGCTTCTGCAATAACATGCAGACACACAGTTGTCTTACCTGAAGACTCAGGTCCGTATATTTCAATAATTCTTCCCCTGGGTATTCCGCCAACACCAAGAGCAGCATCCAATGAAATGGAACCTGTAGGTATAAAATCAAGCTTTGTCACAACACCATCTCCTAATTTCATAATTGACCCCTTTCCATGACTTTTTTCAATCTGTTCAATTGCCACCTGGAGCGAACGTAATTTCTGCTCGTTATCTGACATTTTATTAATTACCCTTTCTTATTTATTAATAATAATTTATTCCGTATTACGATTAAATTCCAATATTTAAAACTTACATACGTTTTACAATTTCGAATTATCTAATTTCGAATTGCCAATTGCGAATTGTTTTTTTCGATTTATAAAATTATAATTCTGAAGATAATTTATTAATTTTTCAAATCTGATGAATCTGATAAATCTGATAAATCTGATGAATCTGATAAATCTGATAAATCTGATAAATCTGATAAATCTGATGAATCAGATAATTCATTCAATTCGAAATTAACAATTCGAAATTCGAGATTATTTCAATGTACTTAATTTAACAATATACAGCGGATTGGTTCCGCAGCATCCGCCAATAATTTTTGCTCCCATTTGTTTCCACTTCTTTGCATACTTTAAATATTCATCCGGTGAAACTACTTTCTCCAGCTCTCCGCTTTTCAATTTTGACGGATTGCCTATATTAGCATATACACCAAACGGCTTATCTGTTAATTTCTTTAATGAACCTAAAATTTGCTCCGCTTGTGAAGGATGAATGCAGTTTGTTAATACTGCAAACGGATTAAACTTTTCAATTATCTTCATGGCATCTTTTAACGGCTCACCTGAAAATAATTCATCTCCGTTTTTGCATAGCAAGCTTATCATATATTCTTTTCCTGCTTTATGAAGCTGGTTCAGCACTGCAGAAATTTCTTTTATGCTTATCATTGTTTCTGCAAGAAGGATATCCGCTCCGCCTTCAACTAGGTTATTTATATGCTCATAATGTTCTGTGCAAAGCACATCGGTTTCGGGAACAAGCTCCGGTTTATAACAATCCTCCAGCGGTGAAATACAACCCGCAACTATTACATCATCTTCACCCTCTTCAACAGCAATCAGAACAGCATCTTTAGCAAGCTCAACTGCCATATAGGTCATATCTCTTGCAGTATCTTCATATGAAGAGCCTTCCACAGTATAACATGCTTTTTCAAATGTTCTTTTTTGTGTACGGAATGTATTTGTGGTTATAATGTCAGCGCCTGCATCTATATTATCGATATGAATTTGTCTTATTAAGTCAGGATTATCAATTAAAGGCCTGGCACTCCACAGCGGCATGGAAATATCAGCTTTGCGGTCTTTTAATTCTGTACCCATAGCTGAATCAAGAACAATAATATCCTGTTTAGTTAAAATTTCAGCAAGAATGCTCATTTATCTCCTTGAAAAAAAGTTTATAAGCCAAAAAATAAATGTCAGAAGTAAGCTTAATATAATTGATGTGACAATTGGAAAATAAAACGAAAAACCGTCCTTTTTATAAACTATATCACCGGGCATTCTTCCGAAGAAATTCAGTTTCGGAAAGAACTGTATTAATAACCCGGCAGCAAGTATTATTGCTCCGAATATGATTAAATATTTTCCCCAGGACTGCATGCTCTATCACTTAATTAATCCTATTATTTCAGGTAAAATTGAATTAAAATTCTTTTCTGCTTTGAGCCTGTTATTTCTTTGCTCTTCATCGCCAATTTCTTTTAACCTGTCGGCAACAAGCTCTCTTGATATCATTCCAAATGCTGCACACTTTATTCCTGAATGAATTGCAGCTAAATTTTCCGGTACAAGTGAGTATCCCAGTACATCTGCTCCAATTTCCCTGTAGAACCTGCACTCTGCTTCTGTTTCTGTTTCAGGTCCTGTTACTCCCAGGTACACTGAAGGATATATCCTGAATTGATTATCAATAAATAAACTCTCCAGCTTCCTGTAAAGATTATCATCATACGGATTGCTCATATCGGGGAAACGCGGGCCAAGAGTATAATCGTTCTCACCAATCAACGGGTTATCACCCATTAAGTTAATATGATCATACAAAAAAGAGACACCGCCAACTTTAAAACGCGGATTCAAATGCCCAACTTCGTCGATAAAAACAATTGTTTTTACACCGAGCTCTTTAAGAACATAAACGGGATGTACTACATCCCTCATACTATACCCTTCATAATAATTAAACCTTCCATTAAGCACGTAAAATTCCCTCTTTTGTGTCTTTTCATAAGCGAATATAAACTCACCTCCACCGGTATTTTCTTTGCCGAATGCCGGAGGAATTGCACTGTAATCTATTCTCTTTTGAACCTGTATATACTTCAGAAACAAAGGATTAAAATAGGAGATTACAGCAAGCGGCGGACTTTTCTTAAATGGACTGTTTTGTTTTATATAATTAACTGATTCAAGTATTCTGGTTTTTTGTTCTGTCATTATTTTTTGAAAATTTAATATAATCTATTTTAATTTTTCAAGAATTTTTTTCATCAATGAAGTCAGCTGCGGCTCTGTTTCAGCGGCTGCTTCTAGTATTTCTTCAAGCACTGCCGGTTTTAATGAATCGGGAAAACCCACATCTGTGATAATTGAAAATCCGAGAACATTTAATTTAAAATTGTTCGAGAGTAATGCTTCCGGTATTGTTGACATCCCAACAACATCTGCGCCGAGTTTTCTGAGCATTCTGTATTCAGCTCTTGTTTCAAGACATGGTCCGCGTAATGAACAATACACTCCTTTTTTAATAGTTATTTCATTTTCCAATGCAGTCTTCTCTGCTATACTAATCAATTTATCACTGTAAAGCTTTCTGTTCCTGTATGAAACAGATTGATTTTTAAAAGGAGTATCAAATAAAAAATTAATATGGTCACTCATTATCATCAGGTCACCTCTTTTGAAAAGAGGATTTACAGCACCGCATGCGTTTGACACAAGCAAAGATTGGATTCCAAGCATATGCATAATCCGTATCGGGTAAGTAACATCATACATTGAATAACCTTCATAATAATGGAACCTGCCCTGCATAATTACTGCTTTGCATCCGGATATAGTACCGAATATAAGGTTACCATGATGAGACTCGACTGTTGATATGGGAAAATGCGGGATATCTTTGTAATCAAGCATATGGTTGATTCCGACCTCACGAACAAGCCCGCCCAAGCCGGTACCAAGTATAATTCCTATTTGCGGATTGAACTGCCCAACCCTTGAATTAATAAAAGCCAGAGTTTCTTCCGGCTTAAATTGCTGATAATTCATATTTATAAAAAAACTTTGTTGAAGGTTAACAACCCTTTTAATTTCGAATTTCGCCTGCCTGCTCTGGCAGGAATTGCCAATTGCGAATTGATTTACAAATTTGAAATTGGAGAATTCTAACTTCTAACTTCTAACATCTAACTTCTAACTTCTAACTTCTAACTTCTAACATCTAACTTCTAACATCTAACTTCTAATCACATAATTCATTCATTTCGAAATTGGCAATCCGCAATTCGAAATCTTATCATTTTGATTCATCTATATTCAGGTCTATCTCAAAGGAGGGTGTGCTTATTATATTATGCTTTTCTTCATGAACATCATCCAGTGCTGATATACTTGATTCTAATTTAAATATCTTTCTGTTCTTTGAATACTCTTCAACTGAATTCAATTTTTCTTCAAGATAATTTTTAATATCATCTATTATCCTTTCATTTTTCATTCTCAGCTCTTCAAGTTCCTGCTTTAAATTCATTATCTCTTCTTTTGCCTGCATTTTCACTTTTTGTGCTATTATTTCGCTCTCTTTAACTATTAGCTCAGCACGCTTCGTTGCATTTTCCATTATATCCTCAGACATATCCTGGGATTTCACAATTGCTTTCTGGAATGATTTTTCATTTTCCCGGTAAATATCTATTTCATGAGACAGCTTATCTCTTTCACTTTCAAGCTGTGCTATTTTATCCGTGTGCATTTCTATCTCTTTAAACAGCTTTTCAACTTCATTAGCTACGGTATCCAGATAAGCTTCAACTTCGTTTACATCATATCCCTTAAAAGTTTTCCTGAACTCCTGTTTTTTTATGTCTATGGCTGATAGTCTCATTTTTATTCTCCCAACCCTCCCCTACTAATAAGGCGGGTTTATTTTTTTAAACTTTTTGGTAATTTCTGTGACCGAAAACTGCTGAACCAATCCTTAACATATTTGCACCTTCTTCAATTGCTATATCAAAATCTGCTGTCATTCCCATTGATAAATATTTCATTTCTATATTGTCAATTTTCAATGAATCAACTTCATGAAATATATCTCTCAATAAAGTAAAATTTCTGCGG
The DNA here is from genome assembly GCA_003820375.1 of Ignavibacteriota bacterium. Taxonomy (GTDB): domain Bacteria; phylum Bacteroidota; class Ignavibacteria; order Tepidaquicellales; family OLB5; genus RPQH01. The sequence continues at coordinate 2,043 of RPQH01000010.1, read as the reverse complement.
ACTTCTTTTAACTCATCTTCATCATTTTCATCCATCATAATTTTCCCAATTGTCATTAATCCTTTTATTCTTACATTAGCGAATCCTGATATTTCCTTTACAATGCTAATAGTTTCTGAAGGTTCACAACCTGATTTTTGCTCTTCATTAGAAGTATTTACCTGTATCATGCAATCAATGATTCTTCCAATTTTTAAAGCTTCAGAATTTATTTTTTCAGCAAGCTTAATACTATCAACTGAATGAATTAAATGAACAAAAGGAACAATATATTTTACCTTATTTGTCTGCAGATGCCCGATTAAATGCCAGTTAATATTCTTTCCTGCCAAATCTTCATTCTTCTTCACCATTTCCTGCACCTTATTTTCACCGAAATCAATTTGCCCGAAATCACAAGACGCAGAAATTGCCTCAGAAGGGAAAGTTTTACTAACAGCAATTAACTTAACATCATTAATATCCCTTTTTGAATTAACACAAGCACTCTTTATCTTTTGCTTAACTTCCAAAAGATTGTTCCTAATATAGCCAAAATCCATGAATAAATATCTGTAATTTTCGTTAAAATAAAGCATACTTCACCAATATTCAAGATAATAATGAATTTCACTTCCGGTACACTGAAACTTAATGTAAATTATTAATTAAAATATGTTAAAAGAGCTTAATTTACATTATTTAAAATTGCAAATTGTAGCCATTTGACTTAATTGCAATAATGCAAATTTAACCATTTGTTTAACGTTTGTCAAGTGATATTTACAGAAAATTAACAAATAGGATTTAAAACCTCGCCCTCCGGCTCCCTCTCCAAAACGCTGCGCTAGGAGAGGTGAGCAATTAAAGGCAGTGTCAGGTCGATCTTGGAAATACATGTTATCTATAAAAAATTAAAGTATTTTAGTAAACATGGAAAATCACCTCTTTCCAACAAATGACCTAAAGGCAGGCCTGACACACTGGGTTGATGTGAAGGAATTTTATATTTTGTGTCAGGTTATTTGGGAGTAGTTGAGATTATTCTTATTTATTTTAAGATGATTGTGTTAAAAAATTTATTCTTATTTGAAAGATCAACCTGACACTGCCCCGTAATCGCATCAGTGAAATCAAAATTATCAGTGTAATCTGTGATTCAGACATTTTAATCATCAATATCTTATTTTTCATAACAAATCTGCGCTGAATTTTAACACGTTCATACACAGACAAGAGTGTCTGTGCTACCCGCAGCACTCAACTGACCAATCCGGTCAGCGTCTCATTTTTGCCACCCGCCTGTACGGGCAGGCATGTGGATTTTCTCCACAAAAAATCAGAGTTGGGTTCAAAACAGAGCTAAGTTGGGTTCAAGTTGTGTCGGAGTTGGGTTCAAGTTGGTATCAAGTTGGGTTATCGTTTTTCAAAGACAGGGGTTAAGTCATTGCAGTATAAGGAGATAACTCCGTCAGAAATGTGAGATTTTTGATTTAAAATTTGCGATTTTGAGCCGGAATCGCCAATTTTTCATCAAAATAAAACTTCACTATATCATTAACCATTATCGTTATGGGAAAAATTTGGTAGCAAATTATTGTCGCCGTTGTTGGAGAGTTAAAGTATTACTTGAAGTTCATCCGTGTCAATTTAACAATCATCCCCCTAGCCCCCTTCGAAAGGGGGAACTACTTTCTATATTAATCCTCTAATCCGAAAAATCCCGGTTTTGAGATGTTTTTAATGAGTGATTGAACTATATTTATTTAAAACTTGACAATAAGCTATTACTATATTAAATTATACAGATGATGCTTATATAGCTATATAAGCAAAAGTAACCGTTCTTTGTCAATATCGGAATAAATTAAACCTTGTCGTAATATTGTTTGAAAATGCTGCTCACGGATTTAGTTAGATTTTGGAAGGTTCAAAAAAATATGTATTGAAAAATGCACTAATAAGTTTGTTAAGTTTGTTAAGTTTGTTAAGTTTGTTAAGTTTGTTAAGTTTGTTAAGTTTGTTAAGTTTGTTAAGTTTGTTAAGTTTGTTAAGTTTGTTAAG
>RPQH01000009.1 GCA_003820375.1 Ignavibacteriota bacterium | reverse complement strand
GATCACTCTATCCAATTGTCTTGTATGCCCGACAGGAATCGAACCTGTAACCTATCCCGCTAAAGCGGGATCACTCTATCCAATTGTCTTGTATGCCCGACAGGAATCGAACCTGTAACCTATAGCTTAGAAGGCTATCGCTCTATCCGATTGAGCTACGGGCACATGTATTTAAAAATCTTAATTAATATGCAAAATAAGCAAAATTGCAAAATTAATCAATTCTATTATTAACCATGCTTAAGCTTTGCTATAATAATTATTGTCATTAATACAATCGAGACAGTATTTGCCAAAATAATTGGAATACTTGAAATTAAAATTCCATATGCAAGCCAGCATATCAATCCTAACTCAATCATTAATACCATAGTTAACGATAGATCTTTTGTTTGCTTTGACCTTATTGATTTAATTGTCTGCGGCAGATATGCAAATGTTGTAAGTATTCCTGCTGTTAGTCCAAGAATAAGAGTAAATGTTTCCAATAATTATTGAATCGTAAGTTTGACATTTAATCCCGCCTCGTTAGATGTTCTTTCAATAACCTGATTTGAACCCGGTGTCGGCTCTATCTTTGTATATTTATAAAACAGCTGTACGGATACACTCTTTGATAGTGCATATAATATTGCCGGGTTTATAGAAGTTGATATCGAACCGTTTAATGCATCATTTGACCAGAATGCTCCGGGCTGTAACTTCATTGAACGCGGGTCATTCTTTGTTCTTGTATATGAGAATGATATTGATATATCATTATCCAATGATAAACCAAACAATGGTATCTTAAATCCCTGCTTTGTATATGTTGCATTAATTGAAAGATCGGATGTACTTGTATTATTTAACACAGGAGTTGAAGGAATAAGGTCATACGATGTCGTCTTATTAATTTTTAGCGAAGCCGTAAGATTACCTTCACCAACCGGTTTAAATGTAACGTTCACTCCAATTAAAGGCGAAAAACCAGATGTTATATTTTGTGATTCAATTGTTTCACTTCCAATTCCCGTAAACTTCATTGACTTTTTATATTCTGCATTGAATGAATTCTCAAATGAAATTGAACTTGCAAAACCGCTGAACATATCAAACTTCTCAATTCCATTTAATGTTAACGACCATGACGGGAAGGGGAATGATACAATATTATTTTCAAATGATTCCGAAATTTGTTTTGCCTTGCTTAAATTATCCAGCGTATCAGATGGCTTTGCTAAATTCTGAGTTAACTGGTCAACAGATGTAAAAAAGAAAATCGGTCTGGACAGGCTCCTGGTGTTAAATACACTTATAGGGCTGCTCACGTCACCAAATCCGTTTGTTAAATAACCTAACTGGTTATCCTTAGCCCATGTTGTTTTATATGTGAAACTAATTTTTAGATTATTAGGAAATATCGGTGTTATAAAAGTACTTATCGAAAGTGAATTGCCGTAACCTTCTTTATCTGTAAAGCTTAAATTGGGCATTCTTTTACCGGGATAATTAGACCAGCCTAGCTGGTATAACCTTGACGGACCGTAATTTTCCTTTGGGTTCCACATCATCCAGAAATTTGCAAATCCCGGTCTTCCGCTCACGCCGGGTTGTGTTAAGTTTTTGCTCTGAGAGAATGTCAGGTTAAACTGGTCGGGGATAAATCCTCCGATCAATTTTAATATATCTGATATATTTTGTTCCTGCTGCTGCCGTGAAGGTAACGAAGCACCTATTATTTTTTCCGTTTTTGGTTTGAACAGGTCAAAGATAGATTTTAATTTTACTATTGCAGAAGTCTGGAAATCAGATGAATATCCAACGACATTTCCATTTTCATTTTGTGAAGGAAGCCATCCGTATTGAACCCTGTATGATGATGTCAAATCTACAAAATTCTTTAATATAGGAATGTTAAACTTTGGATTAATACTTATAATCTGGTTATAAGATATATCTCTTCCAAAATTTACCAATGAACCGTTCCAGAAAATATCATCCATTATCTGCCCGTTTGTACGCTGTCTTCTTAATGAATCATTAGTAGTTTCCAGGAATGTAAGGTCGCTTCCAGCACCGAAGCTGTAATTGCCTGTCAGGTCAATTATCCAGTTCTCAATAAATTTCCAGTCAAGTGTAAAGTTTCTTGTAGCGCCAAAATTCCTGCTTACAGGGCTAGCAATTGATGAATTGCGGAGCACTTCATCTCCGCGGCTCCTGACTACATTTAATGATAGGTTTAAGTTGTTTGAAAAGAACGGTGCTAATGGTGCAAACGGGAAAAAGAAATATAATTTTGCATCTTTGTATTCATCACCAAGCGGAATAAACTTTCCTATATTCAAATGAATTGCATCCAGCAAACGTAAATTGGCATTTAAACCTACATCTCCACGTAATTCCCATGTCTTCCTCAAAGTTGAAGTTGGGGTTCTTTCATCCAGCGAAGCCCATGAGAAATTGGATTCTATCTTGTTTAATATCTCTTTAACAAAGAAATTATCTCCCGGGAAAGTAAACTTAAACCCGTTAATTGATAATCTGTTTTTTATAGATAATGTTTGAGCAGAAATTCTTACCTGTTCAGATAAATACTCAGCCATATCTGTTTGACCGGGATTCTGTTCAAGAAACTGGGTGTACCTGTTAGCAACTGCAGTTTCCAGGTCTATATCTGTATTGGGCAGGAACCTTGGCTGTGCGTAACTTTCAGAATGCGCAAATGATATAGGTATAGTCAGAAAATCTTTCATCTTAACAGATACAAGCGAAGATAACATGGAGTTTAATATCTTATGCAGGTTAAATGTACCGGATATCTCCCAATTGTTGGAAAGCACCCTGCTTCCGAATCTTCCTTCAAGCGAATGGAAATGCGGGTCTGTTTTTGAATAACTAAAATTCAAATCTGCTAAATCCGCAAGCTTCAATCTTGCTCCCAATGTAAATGCATATCCGCTCTTATTATCGGTTTTCAAAACTCTCATTTCATTGAACCAAATAGAGCCCGATATCGGATGTACAAACACAGGATTATGATTATTAACCACTCCAAGCTGTATTAATGAAATACTCGAAATGGTTGGGTTTCCTATAACTCCGTATTTGGCTCCGGGCGGGCCGTTTGGTACTTTAAAATATCTTATTGAGTTTGAAGAATCTCTCAATTGCTTTACAATTGTCAGGTCAGCTAAATTGATTGTAACCTCGTTCAACGGCTCCCACGGTGAACCCGGTCTTTTATCAGGATGAACAGGAGCTCTGTATTCATAATAGTTCAATGTGTCACTGCCAAAACGTATTACAACTGCTGCATCATAATTTGCCGTATCTGTATACCTGAAGGTTGAATCACCATTAACAAATAATTTTAATATCTTATAATTTAAGAGGTCAATAGGTCTTGTATTAAATATCTTGGAAGCAAACTTTCCCTGACCCTGTGAAAGGTTTCTTACTTCAAGTGATAATGACTGCTCATTTAAAAGGGTGGTCTGGTCCGTACTTGTTTGATCTCTTTGTCTTAATATCTCCGGCGGCTGAACAGGTGTATCATAATAATTTGCATTGTCTTCTATGTTTACAACTGATATTGAATAAGAAGTATCAACCTTATTGCTTTTCTGCCACTGGTTTCCGACAAGGTTCATATCTACTATTGATATGTATGTAGTATCAACCATTCCCTTGAACCAAATCCTTATATACTGAATGTTTGTTAATGTAGCTGTGCCAAAAAATCTTTTGAACTCATTTAACGGTATACTAAACTGGTACCAGTTCTTGGCACTGTTTCCACCGGTGATATACGGATTTTTTAAAGTGTCTGCAATCAACGGAATTTCATATTCGAAATAATTATTTCGCGGCTCTAAGCTGCCGTCTCCGTTAAGGTCTTCTGTATCAATTCTTTTTCCAACATCAAGCTTACTATTGCCTTCTGTTCCGTTGAATTTTGTAAATATTTTGGAATTCGGGTCTCCGTTCCAATCATAATTATCATCACTTGGGTCATCATTCCCCGGCAATTCTGCTCCGAAAATTTGTAACTCTTTGGCATTGTCTATACCATCCAGACCTACATCTTCAGTTTCATCCAGTGTACCGTTTAAATTCAAATCCTCCGTATGATAGGTTATTCCCTGGCTCTTCAAACGCTGGTCTATTTCAACCCTTGAATCGGAAATCACTTTCTCTGAAATAATACCGAGGTCTATCATCATCTTTGCCGAATCATCGACAACATTCCCGTGGTTAATCTGCATCCATATCTCAATAAAATTCATATTCTCGTCCAGCAGGTTTGTCTGGTATGTATTCAGGTATTTATAAATACCTGTCCATCGCTTTCTTGGATTAGGCTCATTAAGCTGGAATTTTTCTTTAGTCAGATATGTAAACATTCCCGGATTATTCGGGTCAATCATAAATTCCAGCGGTGATAAATATTTATTTTGATTGCTTGCAATCTGCTTATTAGGATAAACATCCGTGATAAGAACATTGTTAGGCAATGTGTACCATTGCATTTTTGCTCTACGGATGCTCATTAAGCTGTCATAATGTGAAACAGAGTCCCTTAATATTAAAGAATCTCTAACAATACTTGCCGGAGACCATGTAGTTGGAACCATGCCAAGAGATATTAGTTTCTTTGAACCTTCAAAGTCATCGAGATATGCAACAGATTCGTTGTTATCACTCGGGATACGGCTCTTTTTAGTATTAGGTTCAGGCAGCATGAATGCTACTTCTCCGTTGAGAGTCAGCTTTGATTCTTCCTTTGTATTGTAACCGGGTAATTTGTTTACCAGCTTGGTCAGGAAATTCATCTTTATATCTGCTGCTGCATCAAATCCGATAATTGTATTGTTAGTTGGCTCTTCACCAATCCTTATTTTATCATTTAATGTTTGTTGTTTTAAATTCAGAAGTGTAAATCCGATGTAACTTGATTTATTTACGGCATATTCTAACCTGGTTCCAAGCATAGTTTTTGATGCAAGCTGGAAAAGGTCATTTGTCTCGTACGTTATTTTCAGGTTTGCACCTGCACTTAATGCAGAAGCATTTCTGATTTTTAATTCTCCCGTAGTGTAATCTATAGTGAAGTCAACGTTTTCTGTTAATTGTGCAGACCCATTCCAAATCTTCACGCTTCCTTCTACAAGGTTAAAGCCAAGATTGTATCTGTCAGTAGCATCACCGATAGCTTTTCCGGTAATGAAATATTTAATATTAGTATTGTTTACTGCCAGCTTAGGCTGAGTGTAAATACCTAAATTGGTTTGAAGCGAATCAGCCGATATTCCGCTCTGTATTAAAGTAGTATAAAATGGCTGGAGTGTCGGAAATATAACATAACCGCCGGTCAGGTCAATTGTTAAGCCCGGGTAAAAATCAAACTGTTGGTCAGGATTTACCCCGGTATTTAGATAAGCCGTATATGGGGTGTTTGCCTGCCTCAAATCTAAATTTAATCTTGTTAAGTACGATGAAGCATTATTATTTTCAGTATTAACATTATACTGTACTTCACCGCTTGGCGGCTTGAAATATGCATTTAACGAAAACTTTGATGCATCATTTTTAATGTTCTTTACTTTAAGGTCATAAATGCTTCTTATCTTTAACTTCCATGCAATCTCATCAGTCGGCATTAAATTCGGAAATTTAACAAGCTTAATAATAAGCGAATCCTGTGCCGCCTGGTTAGAATATGTTCCGTATTGTACTACCTGATTTAAAGAGTCGGGATATTCATGCTTATATACTACACCAACAGCATCTTCCTGGTTCTGCAGGTTAATATTTAATGAAATATATCCTGCATCAGGATGCAAAGTATAATCGCCCGGATTTAATTTTACAAAATATCCGCTCCATTTTACGCCCTGAACAATAGAAGTATCAGTTGAATAATACTGCGGTGGGTATGCTCCATTTAAAGGTTTAGGTTCCAGGTTTACCCATCCGACTGCTTTTCTTTTCAGCTGGTTATTAGGAGTTGTCTGAACCCATACTTCAATATCAGGAGCAACTTTTAAATTACGTAATGCCGGTGTTGTTACCTGCCCGAGCCTGTAATATTCCTCATATGCTGCCCTGTATAATGTATCTAGAAAATAATGATTATCCGAATATTCATTTGCAGCAATTATAAAGTCTGTTTCGGATGAACCACCTGTAATATTTACTTCTTTCTTCTCACTTTTCTTTTGCGAGGCAATTGCAGTCATTGTTAAAGGACCCAGCTTGAACTGCCCTTTAATACCAAATAATGCCTGGGTACTTCCAATCAGGTTAGAGCGGGTCTCAAGAGAAACGTTTCCTGCTTCGATACTCTGAATTACTTCATCAGGGTACCCTTTGTATTTTAATTTTAACTGGTTTTCGAAATCAAATGTCCTTTGTGAATTCCAGTCAGCATCAATTGTAAGCTTATCTCCGATAGAGCCTTTTGTTGTTACCGATACATCCTGTTTGAAATTAATATTATTTTGTGCATCAGGATTATATAAAGTCTGCTGTTCCGATGTATTACGCTGATAAGATGCCGTGATATCTATAAGACCATTGATATTCAGCGTAACGACAGGAGGTCCAAATATTGTTTCGGATTTAAACGGAAGCGGTATTTCAATATTGGTAATATCTTTAAATAGCTTTCCCAGCTCATCTTCAGTATCAATCTTATAATAATCCGCTACTATTTTATAAAATTGGCTTTTGGCAGATAGACTGCTTCGTGCTGCTATATATTTTTCGAAAGGTATCTTGAGCGGATATTTTATCTCTTCACCGTTTACTACTTCACTTATGGTAACAAAATCTAAAGAGTCAAAGCTTATTTTATAATCAACATTTCTTGAACCGTATAATACAAGCGGATGTGTATATGTACCGAATAGGGGATTATAACCGTCTTTTCTTTCGTATTTGAAATACTTAATTCGTGCGGTTGAATCTACCGGCTCGCGTACTATTGATGAGTCTATTAATGATGTTGTATCACCCCCCGTAAAGGATGAATCTATCAGCATTTGAAATTTACTGCGGTCTCGTCCCTGTGCATTTATATCTGTAGTGGGGAACAGCAATAATAAAATGACAATAGTACTTAAAACTAAATATATATTTCTTATTGACCTTTGGCTAAACAACAAAATTTAAATAAAAAAAATAAATGTACTATTGCTTCATTCGCTGTCTTTTAGTTTGAAATGAATTTCTTATACTGTAATTTTATCATATGAGAAGTAATAATGCAATACAAAAATAACTGGTTCTTAACTTCTTTGCAAATTTACGGAATTTAAACAATTTTGACTTTGTTATTTTATATACATACACAGCTTTTGTAAACTCTGCAATTCCTTGTATATTCTTCTTAAATATACTATTTTATAAGCTGATATTATTAAATAACATAATATAAATTAAAATAAATTCCTTTAACTGTAAGTATTTAAAAAATAAGGAGCTACGATTTCGAACCGGAAATTACTCAACATACAAATGGTTATTCAAAAAAGTTAAACGGCAAAGTACTGGTGTTAAACCAGAACTATGAAGCTATGAGCATTTGTAATGTTCAAAGAGCCGTTATTCTACTATACTTAGGTAAAGCCGAATTAGTTGCATCAAAGGACTCTAAAAAACTGCATTCCGTGCGAAAAGCAATACCGTTTCCTACAATAGTCCGTCTGCTTATTTATATTCGTGTGCCTTATAAAAAAATTGTTCTTTCACGGAAAAACATTCTTCGCCGTGATATGTATAAATGCCAGTATTGCCAGAAAAGCGATGTGCCTTTAACTATCGACCATATTGTTCCTAAATCCAAAGGAGGAGATGATTCATGGGAGAATCTTATTACTGCCTGTGTTCATTGCAACAATAAAAAAGGTGACCGCTCACCTGAAGATGCGAAAATGACCATTCATAAAAAGCCTACTAAACCATCTCATATAACTTTCATGAAGCATTTTGTCGGAAAGATAGATGAAGAATGGAAACCGTTCCTCTACATGAACTGATATATTTTTCAGTCATAATGGCACCTGTATCAATACCGGTGTATAATCTATATAAATGACTAAACAATCCAATATTCATAAGCAATAATTTTATTTAGCTCTAATAAATGCTTTTGCTTTTAACTTTTGTTCATCTTTAGGTATACTGTATTTATCTGCTACCTTTTTCCAACAAGCAACCATGCCTTTTATTCGGGTTATTATATTCAGAGCTCTCTTTTCATCTATCCTGAAAAAATCGATTACTTCCATAGCTAAATCAATATCCAAATCATTATCGTTTTCAGTAATATTTAAATGAAGACCTGTACCTTCCTCATTAGGATTTACATCATATGCCGGAGAAAGAATCCATCCATCAGGAGTAAGGATAAAGCCATGATTTCTTAAATGATCATCTGTGTTAGATACCAAAATGTTAAAAACAATTCTTTTCCATAATTCTTCAAGGTCTCCATTGACATTAGCACCATATGTAGTTAAAAATTCAACAATTTCTAAATAACTAACATGGCCATAGTTCTCATGGCTGTCAATACGGTCAATCATTGTTAACGCAGAAGCAAAATGAATACGTTCACCCGATGAAGTTCTGTCAAATCTTTTTGTTAAGTAAGTATGTTCCGTTCTGCCATATCTTTTTGCCTGAGCTTCTGCTGCATTTATTCCTGATTGTTTAGCTAATTCATTTACAACCATCTCCCAGGCACCTACATCCGAATTATCACTCATGCTGGGAAATTTTGCAATCCAAAGTGACTTATCTAAATCAATTACACTTGCTTTTGGTCTGGCTCCACCTAATGAAGATCCTGGTGCAATAATTATATTCAACCAATTAAGATAATCCGGATCATCAATAACGTCCTCATTTTCAAGCTTATGAACTATATCTTCTAATTCACGAATTGAAGTTATTGGTGGAGTTGTCATATATTTACTATTATTCAAAAAAGGTCCATCTGTTTCTTCTTTAAAACGTAATCCTCCCATACGATGTTCATCATATACGCCTAATAAATAATCCGAATCTAACAATATTCTTTCTTCCCGTTGTTCTTGTTTGGCTAGTGCTGCTTCTCTTCGTCTCATTAATATTGTACCCCACCTATCAGGTGAGGAATCTAAGAATAACCCAAAATTTTTTTTCTCTTTACCATCAACAGTACTTCTAAGATATTGTCTTCCTTGATATAAATCCAGATTTGGATCTAATATCTGTGCATTTCCTGATTTTAACCATTCTTTGTTATATTCAAATGAAAATATTTCTTTTCCTTTATGTTTCTGGCAAAATAGAATACCTATTAAATGGATTTTTTTAAGAAAGTCCCAATCTGCATAAACATGAATTTTTCTTTCAAAGCTTTTTGAATTCATCTATTTCCAAACCTTTCTTGGTGATTTTGATTTAACAACAAGATTAGCATCTTGCAGCTTTCTGCCTAATATATCATCTTTTGCTACATTCAGTATATCTCTTTCCAAACCCAACACTTTCAACACTTTTAGTAAGAAACCGACACTAACACCAGGAGAACCTTTTTCAATTGACCATAAAGTCATTCTTGTAATTCCGGCTCTTTCTGCTACAATTGTAGTACTGAGCCGTCTCCGAAGTCTTGCTAACTTAATGTTTTCCCCAAGCTCTTCCAGGATGCTGGATGAAGTATTTCGTAACTTAAATGCTTTTTTCATTTTAATGTATAATAATTTATACAAATATAATACATTTTGTATAACATATTATACGTTAAAGGTATTATCCACAGAAAAAATATTGATGAAACACCTTTAATTTATTAATTATTATGTAAAATGAAGCAATTTTTCAACAAAATCGGGATTTAGCTTTTTTTTAGCCAAAACTTCTATTCTATCGGCTGGGTATACAAAAGGATTTTGTTTAACCAAAATCCATTTATGAGTAGAGTCAGATTGCAAAACAGAAATTAATCCAGGATTAACATTCCACATAATAGAACTAAATTCATAAATTTTCAGTTAGTTAATTTATAAATTCCAAAAACTTAAATTACAATTAATTATCTATGTCAGATTACAAACTTTATATTAACGGTGAGTTCAAAGATGCATCAGATGGAGGGACTTTTGATTCTATTAATCCTTATGACAGGAGTGTTAATGCAAAAATTGCTAAAGCTACTGTTGATGATACTAAAGAAGCCATTAAAACTGCAAGAAGGGTTTTCGATTCAGGAGTTTGGAGCGGGAAATCTAAAGAAGAAAGAAGTGCTGTTTTAAAACAAATTGCTGATAAAATTAAAGAGAACAGTGCACGAATCCAGGAACTGGAAATTGCTGACTCCGGCTCTACCTTCAAAAAATCAAAAGATGATATGATACTATCATATAGAGCAATGAGTACTTTCTCTAAGCTTGCACTTACAGATCTGGATGAAGACCCAGGGATTTCCAAAGAAGGGTTCAGCAAAAATATGGTTGTCCGTGAACCGGTTGGTGTTGTATCAGCAATCATACCATGGAATTTCCCTCTGCAAATGGCATGTTGGAAAATTGCTCCGGCTATTGCCGCAGGATGTACTATCGTCCTAAAGCCTGCTCCGGAAACTTCTGTCACTGCTCTTGAGCTTGCTAAATTGATTGACCAGACCGACCTGCCCAAAGGTGTTGTGAATATTATTACAGGTGATGCTGAGGTTGGTGAAGAGATGGTTACTAATCCTATGGTTGATAAAGTTTCTTTTACCGGCTCAACTGAAATAGGGAAACGAGTTATGCAGCTTGCTTCAGGTACTATGAAGAAGGTTACTCTTGAACTCGGCGGTAAATCTGCTAATATCGTACTTGATGATGCCGATATGGAACTTGCTGTGGATGGTACTTTATATGCTATTTATTTCCACCAGGGACAATGTTGTGTTGCAGGTTCCAGATTGATTCTTACAAATAAAATATATGATGATTTTATCGAAAGACTGAAAAATAAAATGATGAAGATGAAGATAGGGAATCCTGCTGATAAAGACACCGATATTGGACCGCTTGTATCTGAAAAGCAGCAGAAAAGAGTTCTTGACTATATCGAAATAGGTAAGAAGGAAGGCGCAAGATTAGTTTATGGCGGCGGAATACCCGAGGGCTTTAATGGTTATTATGTTGAACCGACTTTGTTTGCTGATGTTACAAACAATATGAGAATTGCACAGGAAGAAATATTCGGACCTGTACTTTCGGTTATCAAGGTAAAAAATGAAAATGATGCAATTGCTGTAGCAAATGCTTCATCATACGGACTTGCAGGCGGTGTGTGGTCAACCGATAATGATAAGGCAATGCATTTTGCGAGTAAGCTTCGTGCTGGCACTGTGTGGATTAATGAATGGCATTTACTTAATGACAGGGCACCATTTGGCGGATATAAACAAAGCGGCTTAGGCAGAGAGCTTGGTATTGAAGGATTAAAATCATACACAGAAGTAAAACATATCCATGTAGATGAATTGAAGGACAGGAAGAAAAAATTCTGGTATAATGTAACGGTACCTGTGGAGTAATATAGAATAAGGAATGAAGATATCCCCCTTACAAAGTTGTATAATCTACCATCACTCCTTCCCAAGTTGTACTTGGGAAGGAACTTGAGCTTGAAATTGTATTTCAATTTTTAATTTCTAATACAATGAAAGAGTAAGCTAAGCTTACAATCCAATTTCCTTCCCAAGTACAACTTGGGAAGGAGAGGAATGAGATACAACTTAGATATTCATAAAGTACAACTTCGGAATGAGTACTATAATATTGACTTGGGAACTTGGATATGAAAGGTCAAGATGTCCTTTATCTACCACTCCATTTCATCAACCTTAATTTCGCAGTCTAATTGTTGAATATAATACCTGGCAGAGCTGTATCTCCAATGTTGCGGTTCAGTGACATAACCTTTTCTTACCGGGTTCATATGTATATAATCTACCTTTTGTTTAAATATATAATCTGTATAAATTATTTGCGGATGGAATCCTTCCTGCCATATTTGATGTTCACTTTCTGTTTTATGTGCTTTTTTGTAAAAGTGAAACTGATTTATCAACCACTCTTTTTTATCTTCCTTTAATTGCAGTAAAATTTTATTAGCTGTGTGTCTTTTAAAATCCTTCATAATATTTGACAAATTATCGCTATAAACTATCAAATGAAGATGGTTATCCATAATAACATAAGTAAATATTTTTAACTGTTTGTCTAATTGGCAATATGTTAAGGAATCCGTAATAATTTTAAAATATTTTTCAGAGGTAAATACTGGAATCCATTCTATAATAGTTGAAGTGATAAAATAGAGGCCTTCTTGCCCGACTTTATATGAGCTTCTCATAATAATTATTAGAATTAGTTAATTAAAAATAATCATTAATTAAAATAATGCGTAATCAAAAATTATACACCACATCATTATTCTATCTCTTCACAAGTTACTTCTATTTTACCTTTTCCCAAGTTGTATTATACCCATACCCTCATTCCCAAGTTGTACTTGGGAATAAACTTGTGCTTGAAATTGCATTTCAAAATCATTTATAAATTTCCGGAGAGTAAGCTAAGCTTACAATTCAATTTCCTTCCCAAGTACAACTTGGGAAGGAGGTGATATATGGGTGTAATAAACTTGGGAAGGAGGAAAAGGACGTTCATATTCTTTAACGTCCTTTTTTTTATTTAAAATTCAGAATGATTAAAATGTTACCAGGATTTATAACCTATAATTGCACTGGTGTTATCATGAATTATACCAATTTTTATTTTATTTTCAAATCCATACACTCTTATCATTGTACCCGTTTTAAATAATTTCGCAATATCTTCTTCGTTGTCTTTCCTGCATACTTTAATTTCAATAACTGGTGCATCACCCTGTTCGTAATATATATCATAGAATCCCATATTGCCGCGTGGTATCTCAATAAAACCGGTTTCATTTTGAAAGCCAACATAAGTAAAATAATTTTCCGGTAAGCTGTTTAAATCTGCCGGTATACTATCCGGTAGATTAGCTGTTTTACTTGATTCCATATTGCAGCTCCATTTTTTAAAATTAATAAATATATTATTACAAAGCCGCTGGATATTGTTAGCGGCTTTGTATAAATATTTTTTATTTCTTTTTTACCATGCTCTATAACCGACTTTTGCAGTCGTATTATAATGAACAAGTTTTAAGCTAAGCTGGTGACCGTAAATTCTTATAACGGAATGCTTATTCAGCATTTTTGCATACTCAGCACCATCTTTTTTAATATCTATTACAGGTGCAGTACCGCCCGCAAAATGTATATCATAATAATTATTTACACCAACCGGAATGTCAAATTGTTTGGGACCATCCTGCAAATCAACATAAGTAAAATAACTGTCCGGTAAATTTTCCACATCTTCATAAATCAAATTTGGAGAAAGTTCAGATTTGTTGTACTCCATTTTAAATCTCCTTTTAATTTAAAAAATATTATAAAAAAGCTTTAATTATTTACAATAATTTTAACTGAAATATCTTTTAATACATCAGCATAAAAGCAAAATGATTAATCAGCGTTTTCAGGATTTTAACAAAATTAACGTTAGATATTCAATTTGTAAGGTAATCTAATTAAATATTTATTTAGTTCCGCAAAAAAATACTATTTAAAATTTTTACACAGGGGGGTGTTTTAGAAGGAATAACATGAAAAGGAGAGACTATTTTCTAAAATTATTAAAGTTTTATTATTTCTATGTATTAAAATAATAAAACAAAATTTTTCAATTCTTAATTATTCATTCTTAATTCTTAATTGAACTAATCTCTGCCTCTTAACAAGCTTACTCTGAAAGGATACAACTTTGCACTCATTATTCCTTTTTTTACTACCGGGTCGTTCTCCATTATTTTTCTTGCTTCATCTTCACTTTTTGTCTCAATAACGGAGAAACCGAACTTAGCATTTAATTCAGGGCCTGCAATAATCAGAATGTTTTTCTTTAGAAGTTCTTTCAGGTATAAAAAATGTTCACTTACTACAGCAAACTCTTCTTCTGTACCTGTCTCATTAAAATTTTCTTTTATTGGTTTTTTGATAATTGCAAATTCCATATGGTTATAATTTAATTATATTATAAATTTACAATTCTTCATGTAATTGTATCAGTCTCTTCCCCTGAGCAAGCTAACTCTATAAGGATACAGTTCGGCATTCATTATTCCTTTTTTAACAGATGGGTCATTTTCCATAATCTTTTTTGCTTCTTCTTCACTGCTTGTTTCTATCACTGAGAAACCAAACTTTGCATTAAGCTCGGGTCCGGCTAATATAAGAATATTATTTTTTAACAATTCTTTTAAATACTGAAAATGTTCACTCATTATTGCAAACTCTTCTTCTGTGCCAGTTTCGTTGAAATTTTCCTTCTTTGGCTTTATGATATATGCAAATTCCATTTGGTTAAAATTTAATTTTAAAATATATTAATATCACGTTATTTATACTTTCTAAAATTAACCGTCACTTCACTTCTCGAATTTCACAACACCCCTCTTTCCCTAATATACCGTCACACCCTCTTTCCCAAATTTCCATTTGGAAAGAGTGGATGCATAATATATTTTAAGGAAAGAATTATTGCAATGAAAGAATTGATATAAACAACTATTATTGTGTAAATAACATTTTATTTATGGACTTAAATTCAATCAGGAAAAAGCTTGCTTTGTTTGCTAAAGCAAGAAACTGGGACCAATACCACACACCGAAAAATCTTTCTATGGCTCTTGCATGTGAGGCAGCGGAAATGCTTGAAATCTTTCAGTGGCTCACTGAAGATGAATCTAAAAAAGAAAATATGGATAAGAAAACTCTGGCTCATGCTGAAGAGGAGATTGCTGATATCCTAAACTATCTTATCCGTCTTGCCGATAAGCTTGATATTGATTTGGAAAAAGCTGTGAATAAGAAAATAAAACTTAACGCAAAAAAATATCCCGTTCACCTGGCTAAGAACAATGCTGTAAAATATAATAGAAGACAAAAATGATGTCTGTACTGCCAGTGTCTAGGTGCAGTGTCAGGTCTATCTTGCAAATGAATCATATCATGCATCATAAAAGGAATAAACTAAACAATTTTAATCTTTACTTACCAACATATGACCTGACGCATTCATCGTAGATGAATAATTTGGAGGATCATTAATAATAAATATTATTTACAATTCAATTCAAATCCCTTCAGCTTTATAACTGTTAATTATGGTTCAATTTTCATTCATAATATTTTATATTAACAATAAGTTATCAATAAATTGTAAAAAAGAAAAAGAGTAATATTGATAAGCAATTTTATATATCTAACTAATTACAGCTCTTTCTGAGCTAACGCTTATGTCAGGTCATTTGTTGGAAAGTATAAATCATACTTATCTATTTCACACTTATGTCATCCGGTATAGTTACAATCCGTCTAGACCGACCTGACATAGTTCATAACAAACAGTTTTCCGGTGTTCAGGCTGAATTAATTTCAGGAAAACAAAATCAATATTAATATCAGAATATTTATAAACACTAAAATCAATAAAACAAAATATATTCTGGCAATAGTTGGTCTAAAAGCATTGAACATTTTTTCCCTGGACCTCAATGCCGGATTCCCAACAACTTCCAAAGGTCTCTCTGTAATTTCCTCCTTTGTTACAACTCCCGACAGATAAAGTATAATAATAAACATTATTACTATCATCACCAGTGCTCCAATTGCTGCAGACTGCGTATATGTATCCATGTCGCTGCCTGTCTGCTGTGAGAAAGTTGTAATATCTGTAAGCAAAACACTAAACAAATAAATCTTAATCAATATAGAACTTGCTTTAGCAATCATAATGATGACAATACTCTTTTTTTGGTTTTATAAATAAAAAATGATAACGTAAGTATTAAAGCTAACGTAATTACGACAAGCCATCCTATAAGCTTTATAGTGAAGAATCCCGTTCCACTTTCAGGAATTACCTCTATAAATCCCCGCATATACGGATGAGGTGTACATAAATATTTATAATTGCCTTCGGTGTTAAAAACAAATTCAAATGTTTCAGTATGTGCTAATAACGGACTGTTAAACGGCTCAGGTCCTTCATATGAAGATGCATTATGAACCCCTCCCAGCTCACCCTCCATATAAGTAAATATGTCTTCATTTATCCACTTAACTTTTGTGCCCTCTGTTATACGGATTATCTTAGGATAGTATGAATTACCCATTATATGAACAGTGACTTCCTTCACATCCGGTCCAAAAACCTGCGGCGGGTCAACATCAGGTGTGCCCGGCTCAAAAGGAGATATCACTCTTTTAATCTTTGGCTTAACATCCTTCATTTCCTGTTCTGTGTATATTGGACCCTCAGCGGTAATAACTGCAGGCGTAGGTGCATTCCTGTCTCCGTTCAGCAGACCAATAGCACCTCTGTCGCTTGAGCCAACTGCATGTGTTAACATTACATAAGACCCCTCATCAGGCGGCATTCTGAACTCAATGACCCATGAATCCGACGGACCTGATGTAACGGTCTGCCCGCCAATCAGTGGATTATCGGGGTGCCCCTGCCAGTAAACAAAATCCCACAGTATTCCTACTATATGAAATGTTGATATCAAATTAGGACCTGCATTAAGGAAATATATGCGTACATAATCACCCGGCTTTGCTTTAACCGGTGATTCAACATATCTGAACAGCTTGCCATTGAATGCGACATAAAATGGCTTGGATTCAACTGCATCCTTGCCGCTTGCATAATACTCATGCTGCATCAGGTAAAGCTCAACATCGGGTTTTTTATTTAATATTTGTTCAAGCTTGTACTGTTTCTTTGGCTTTACAACCATCATGCCGTACTGTCCGAACAGAACATGCATAGGTATTGCATGCCCTCCCGGTGCACAGTGATACAAATATACACCCGGTACAGGTACTTTGAATACCATTGTCCTTGTTTCACCCGACGGGATTTTCCCTAAATACTTGGAGGTCTGTGTGTAAGCCGCATGAATTGATGCACCGTGCGGTACAAGGCCTTTATTTACGACAGTAAATTCTACTATATCACCTTCATCTACTATAATAGTAGGACCAGGTACTGTACCGTTTGTAATAAATCCTTTGAACATTACACCATTGCCAATATAAACTTCACCTTCGGATAATTCTATGGATACTTTTTTTGTCGGTGCAGTATTCTGCGGAACATAACTTGTTGGAGGTATTGAAAGCCTGTTATCTCTCTCTATTATTTCAATAAATTCCTGACCTTCCTGTTTAACCGGAGGTGGTACCGGCTGCTGAGTTTGTGAGATTACACTTACTCCTGAACCGGATGGCTGTAACGAGTTTTTTTGATTTTCTATTGCTGCTGAAATTTCTTTGCTCATTAACGAATTGCTCTTTGAACCCCACAACAATTCATCCAGGTAATTGGCAGTACATTTTGGACATGCTTGCAGTGTATTAACAGCTAATACGAAGTATATAATTATCAGAAGTTTTGAAATGAAAAATATTTTTAGAATCATAATACCGTCATTAATTAAAATCTTTTAAAAAATAAACTAAAATCACTAAATCAATCTTAAATAATCAATATTATATACTAATAATTAATATTTTAAATTAGTTCTGATTTAAAATATTTTAACATTATTTGCTTTTCTTATTATTGAGGATTCGATACTGCCGGTTTTGTTCTGTCAGTATCTCTCATGAAAAATTAAATGTAATGCCAGTGTCTCTCATGAATATTAAGACTCCAGTTCTCCTTTTCGAAAGGGGGAACTGAATCTCCTTTGCAATCAGCAATACATCTCATCCTCATCCCTCTTTACTTTACTGTACTGCCAGCGTCTCTCATGAATTATTATTTACAAATAGATGATCATTAATTGAGGACACTGGCAGCAGAATGATTTAACATTTCAACTTCTAATTTTAACCTGTAACCTGCAACCTGTAACCTGTAACCACTCATCCTTTCAACCTGCTGTTTACTTCCAAATTCTTTTTCAATCTTGCTTCTATCTCTTCATCTGTTAAATCCGGGTTTTGCTCCTTCATTATATCTATTATACTCATCAATCCGTTCTTTAGTTTAAATTCATTTTCCTTAATCTTCTCATCTGTTGTTTGAGGGATATTAATATCAGCAAAATCCACAGCTAAATATATATCATCGGGAAGCTTCTCCAATCCGTTCTCAGGGAAT
Organism: Ignavibacteriota bacterium; assembly: GCA_003820375.1. Taxonomy (GTDB): domain Bacteria; phylum Bacteroidota; class Ignavibacteria; order Tepidaquicellales; family OLB5; genus RPQH01. The sequence goes on along the minus strand of RPQH01000009.1, from coordinate 59,115 downwards.
TCCGCATGGTAATTCACAACAGCACGGGTAATATCAAATCTCTCATCCTCGTATATTCTGCATGGCTCAATGTCGTCTCTTCTTATTTCAAGCTGTTCGAGTGAATCAACTATCTTGCTGTATCCCGATGCTGCCTTTGCATCTGCAAGAAATGAGTTCGGATTCAAGCCCTTGGTTAATGCAATCATCTTTATCTTCCAATCAATGGTTGCTCTCACCTCTGCAATTAATGGGTTTGCATTCTTGTACTCAAACACCGGCGGGAATTCACTGTTCGTCTGCTTTACTGCAATGGGATGCTTTGGACCAAACCTGACCTTCTTATTTTTCTCTTCAAGCCCTGTATTTGCAAGAAATGGTGTTCCCCAGCTCTGCATTATTATTCCGCCGTTGGTTAAATCTGTGAGAAGGAAGTTCAATTGCTCGTTCACATTTGCCAGGTCGCATTGTCCCGTTCCCCAAAAATCTCCCTGCATTTCCATTCTCATTACTGCAAAGGGGATTACACCATAAGGATTCACCATCTCCCCGTTATTTCCAATCGGAACCTCATCACCATAAATATATTTATCGCCAACCTCAAGAACCTGTCTCATATAATGTTTATCTTTTGTCCAGAAGACCGTATAAAGCTCATCATCACCGTCTTCATTCTTTATGTATTTATCATACGACACCTGTGTAAGCATATACGGGTCATTATCATCTGTGATAACATCAAACAGGTAAGAGGGGAGTACATCATATACAACTTTCCCGTTTCTGAAATTCACACGTGTTAATGATGTATTGAACAGCTTCGAATATCTGTGTGCAATCTTATCGAGTGTATTAACATTTGCCGGCAGGATTGATGATAAATATTTCGTCAGCTTTTCATCCGGCTTACCTGATTTGATGATTGTTCTCTGTGCCGGCTCCTTATACACAATTGCAAGCTGGTTGATTACCTTTTTGGTGATGTTAACATATTCCTTCTGAAATTCATCAACATCATCTTCATCGAAAGTGATACCAAGCACGTCGTTCAGTCTTTTCAATATTTTCAATTCATCCGAGATGTAATAATCATACAATTTTTCCTGCTGCTGTATTCTCAGTAAATTTTCCCGCTCCCTGTGCGAGCTGTAAGTTTTTGTTAATTCTGTATGCATAATAGTTTATAAAGTTTATAAGGTTTATAAAGTTTGTAAAGTTTTTTTACTTCTGTAAATCCTTCGGATCAGTGCCACTTAAGAAGATTGATAATAATTCTTTCTTTAATAACCCAAAGATTTTTGTACTGCCAGTGATTCTCATGAATATTAGGACTCCAGTTCCCCCTTCGAAAGGGGGAACCAGCTTTCTTCAGCAATCTCCAATCTCCAATCTGTAACCTCCAACCTGCAACCTGCAACCATCTTCACCACTGCTTTCCTTCATTCTTTTTCACCGAGTGCTCAAAGTCATTATAATAATCCACTGCTCTGCAGCAATGTGTTCTCAGGTCGTCTTTTTCGCTCAGCTCTTTTCCGTTTTCTTTCCACTCACAGTATTCCCAGTCCTTCACAAGCTCTTTGCAATTTTCCATATCAATAAACTGCCTGCGTTGGTTCATCGAGTTGCACAACTGTCCGTTTGTTGCCGCTATCGAATCCTTCACGGAATTACACGGCTTCAATCTGAACTCTATCCTGCACTTATTCCTGAAATAATTCTCAATTATCTGCCAATCTGAGTAATCCGAATTGCTTGTCTTTTTCTTGCCTGCATAGTCGCCGTAAAATATGAGATGTTTCGGGTACACACTCAGCTTGCACAGGAAATCCTCATCAAGCACTTCGCACATTGCTTTGGTTCCTGTGTATTGATACGAAAGGGATTTAACCCAATACGTAATATCAGCACCGTACTCATTCACACGCTGACCAACAACCCAGCTCATTGGCTTAACCGTTGCATTAAAATCACATGTTACAATTACGGGGAGGTTCTCATTAAGCTCATATCTCTTATTGTTAAGCTCACAAAAGCCGTAGTATGGTTTCTGATTTCCTGTTTCAAAGCTTGCTTCGTACTCACGCTCATAATCGATACGTGAAAGATTTTCCTTAGCCCGCTCAATCTGTCCGGGTGTTAATATATCCTCCGATTTCCAGTGATAAGATGCCCATCCTTTATGCCGCATTTTTCCTTTCAGAAAATCATCGAAGAAATGGTTCTTGCCGAACGGTCTTCCTTCCTTAATGCACCATCCGCCGGTATCATTCAGCATTGGCTCAATGGATTCGTTGTATGATTCCGGGTCGCAGTCCTGGTACTCGGTTATGAGGAAACCGTTGCACCTGTTGCCCTGCACACGCCTGAACTCCTTTAATCCAACCACACGAAGCTCCGTACCATTCCTGAAATATATTTTCAATGCAGTCTCTTCAATTTTTTTAACAGCCCATTTCGGTACAAGAGATTTCAAATCCTTCCACAAAATTTCCTTTGCCTGCATGCGAGTCGGTGCCCCTGCATAGTAGTAGTGATTGTCGTTTCTTAAACACTCACTCATAAGAAATCTTTTACCGAATCTTTCAGTTTTATAACTTCTTCTACCGGCTGCAATAATATAATTAATATACTTATGATGATATAAATCATTATTTAATTGTTCCTGAACAGGATGTTTAATTACTTTTTGAGGAATTGGAAACCACCGTCTGGTTATTAGATATCTATCCCTTAAGTTTGTATCTATATGCATTCTTTCATCCTTTCCGCTGAAAGCTTAAATAATTGTTTAAGATCTTTTTCATTTATATTAGAAGAAGAACTTTCTATTATTTCTTTCCATTCTTCAGGCCGCCTGTTTTTTAACCAGAATATAATTGCTGATAAATCCGGTTGATAATATTTTGTAACAGTTACGCCATTTACAAAATCTTTTAGCTTAAAATATTGAATTTCTTTTTTCTCATATCCAATTGCTTTTCTATATAGAGTTTCTATTACATTTTTGTCTGCTTTATCTCTACCGGCTTTTAATGCTTCAGCAAGTGCTCTATGCGTATTTTTTGCCAGCCATATCTGATGGGGTGTTACTCCTAAAACATTCGCAATTGATTCATCAGTTAATCCATATCCTGCCAGCTTTTCTATCATTTCCAGGTCAGCCGCAACTTCAGATGTGTTTTTTCGTTTTTTTCTTATTATTATTTGTTTCATTGTTTTGCCTTAGAATTAAAACATATAAATAAAAAAAGGGCAAATCATAAGAATTGCAGTAAAACTGCTATCTAATAATTTGCCCTGAGTTCTTCAGTGACAATCCGCACACGCGGAATATTTTATACCGGTATCACACCGGCTTTGCTGCATACCTTAACGAAGGAGGTTGCACATACAAATTTAATACATGAAACCGCTCTTGTCAAATTTTTTGTGAAAATAATTTTATACCCTTTGATTACACGCTCTTTTTTGACAAATATTTTACAATTACCTGATATGTGTATGATAATTACTTTTTGAAACTACTGTAATTTTACAGCAATAAAAGGAGGTAATTCAAATGTTAAACATCATATCAAAAAAGAAATATTCATCATATTTCAATCTTGTAGTTTATTTACTGTTATATGCTTTTGCATTAACTATATACGGGTGTTCTGCATCACAGCTTGAAGAGGATATTGAGAAAGCACAAATAGAAATGAAGCGGCAAGAGCTGGTCACTATGATGCAGAAGACAGGAGTGCTCAGTGATATATTTGCAGCAATGTTAATGATGAGCGGTGGACGTATATTCCGTGGAAGCATGTAATAATTCTTGAAATGATAAGGTTATTTTTAGTTGAATTAAATAATTATAAATTACCTTCTATTTATTTTCAGTATATAAAAATAAAGAATTAAGGTTATAATAAATATTAATTTAAATATAAATCAGCAGCATACCACATAAATAATATATTGTATTGTCGCAGTATATGTTCTGTAAGAATACGTACGGAAAATATTCCGTATTACTCCTAATTTACATTTTCCGGTTTCTATGTATATTATATAAGATTTCCCAACTAAACAGGACAAAGATATGATTGCTATCGGAAACAGATATATTCCTTCAACGTTTATCAGGAACATCGAGCTAATTGGCAATACCGTAGTAGTAACTTTTTTTCTCGGACATAAACTTAAAGTAAATTTCAATACAATCCATGAAGCCAAATTGGAATTTAGTAAAGTTTCGTCAAGATTCAAAAAAATAAGAAAAGCCAACTCGATAGTTAACTGAAACGTTTACAGGTTTAAGAATAGCAATTCCATTCAAGCACGCTATATGTGCCCTGGCATTGTATTGACAATTTTATTATCAGCCCTTAAATAACAATTGTTAACAGAAGTTATTAAGTACCTAGAATAAAATAACGCATCAATGTTATCTTCTTCTCGCAGATTTTCTTAAGTAGTCAGGTAAATAGTAATATTCCAATGCTGCTTCTTCGTAAGTATCAAATTTGATCTTACTCACAAAGTCGGAATTTCTGTAATAGACATGCAATATTGTACCAATCAACTCTAGATGGTCTATTTCAAAAGGGTCAAAATACCTGTCGCCTATATGTAATGTTTTCATGATACAAAATTATTGCTTACAGGTTAAACGGTATATATCATAAAAAGTTTGCAGAATATGGCAAAAAATGAGAAAATTATTAATATTTTTGCCTAAATATTTATTTTTCTTAGTTCCTCAGGAATGGATAAAAATGCAAGTTCTGCGTCTTCTTCCCGGTTAAAACGGAGATGTGTTTTGTGCTTGTAGTCTTTTCTGTATACGATTATTTCTTTTTTCTTAAGCTCAAAAAAATCAATTTCTTCAGAATTAAATAATCTTTCGGCAACTCTTATAATATTATTAACTATCATTAATGTAAATATAATTACAGTATATTGTAAATTAAATCGTTGATTATACGTATTTAATTCTGTAGTAATATTACTCATGCATAAAACAGTTATACATTTTTAATTATTTGATAATTAATAATTTAGTAAATAAATGAAGACAAAATATATCTTTATAATGGAATATTCAAAAATATAAAAACCACATAGTATAGAGGAACAAGTTAAAGATTATCAAAGTTTTGTTGAAAAAACAAAATCATGGGAAATGAAAAGCCGGGTATAACACCATCAAGCAGAAGAGATTTTATAAAACAAAGCACAATAATAATAGCAAGTGCGGCAGCAGGTGAATCATTGATATCATTAAGCGGATGCGGAAAGAAGGAAGAAGAAGTAACAGCTAATGAAGACCTCATGCGTGAACACGGACTGCTTAACAGGGTATTGCTGATATATGATGATATACTAAATAAGATAATGATGAAGGCAGATTTCCCGCCTGAAGCACTGAAAAATGCCGCTGAAATTATTAAGGATTTTATTGAAGATTACCATGAAAGAAATGAAGAGACATATTTATTCCCGAGAATGCAGAGGGAAGGGAAGCTGCTTGACCTGATAACAACCCTAAAATCACAGCATGATGCAGGAAGAACTATCACGCAGTACATACTTGCAAATGCGCAGCTGAGTGTCTTGCAAAATGAAGTATCAGCAAGGGTATTAACCGGTAAAATAAAAAGCTTTGTTAACATGTACCGCCCGCATGAAGCACGCGAAGATACAATACTCTTCCCGGAATTCAGAAAGCTGCTGTCTTCAAATGAATACGATTCACTTGGAGAGGATTTCGAAAAAATTGAACATGAGAAATTCGGAGAAGACGGGTTTGATAAATATCTTGCAAAAGTATTCTTAATAGAAAAACAGCTTGGCATAGAAGATTTAAAGCAATACACACCTGCAGTGTAATATTGTAATGTAGTGTTACAGACATTACAGAAATCTTCTTAAAAATATTATTATGCGGCCTTCTCCAGCTTCTCTTTAAGTTCATAAATATGTCCGGCAGGGGATGGGTGATTAATTGTTTTGCGTCTTTCATATGTTTTAATAAACCAGTCAATCAGTTCAAGCTTAACATCATTAAGAATCTTCTCGGCTTTTAGTGACAGCTCACCGCGTTCTCTCCAGTTTACAACAGCCCGGTCATTGTTCATTTTATTCTGGTATTCGGTTTTGCTTCTTTCAATCTCAATAGCATCCATCTGCTTTTTAAGAAAATCAAATGTTTTCATTTTATCTTCATGGTTAAGAAGTCCGACACCGGTAAGCTCCAGGCTTGCCCTGTTCATTAATTCAAAGTTCAGTTCACACATCACCTTGAATGCCTTATTAAATTCCTGCCAGCTTATGCCCATAGCTTTTTCACGGTTCTTTTTCCATGCAGCAACAAGGTCGCCTGCTGCAAGCCTTGTATGTCCTTTTTTGGGAAGTGACTTAGCCAGGTGAATCATCTCGAGCACATCATTTACGCTGTAACCTTCCTCACTCCAGAAATCAAACAACGCATCAAAATTATAATCGCTCTTTTCTTCACATCTCAGTGAAAGAAGCTTATCAAACTCTTCATGAATTTTTTGCTTATCGTCATTGAAAAGCTGTGTTTCTTTGTAAATAACTTTCAGTTGTTTCGATGATAAATTGGCTTCTCTGCCATTCCTTTTAATCGTTACCTGATTAGCTGTTTTAACCGTTTCCATATTTGTATAAAATTAGTATTTAATAAAAATTGTTAATTATACTTGTCATTCCGCTCTGTTGCATTCCCGAGTTTTTTTTGTCATTCCCACGAAAGCGGGAATCCCTGAGATGATACGGACAATTCATTTCATTAATAGAATGTCCCGGAGACTCTCTACAAACTCTACGAACTCAAAGAACTTAATAAGCTTATATGGCTCGTTCTTTATTCTTTTTCTTAAAAACTTTTGTTATAGTATGCTCAATAGTTTTAACTTCATGGTCCACAATGTTGATAAATATTTTCCCGTATCCTGTATCGTTAATTATTTGTTTAATACGCTGAAGCACATCTTCAGTGACTTTATTATCCCGGGCAGTGTTTAATAAACTCATTGTTATAATTATTTAATATTTCATAAAAAAATTCATGGCTGATTTAATTAAATAAATTATTTGGAATTGGAAAAATATTCAGGATAACCAGGTCACATTCCCCAAACCAACCTGACAGCATTGATGGAAGTCCGGCTTGTTCTGGCTTTAATTCCGGTCAATTGCCTGAAATAAGCAGGAGACCACTTACTGCTGCATAATTTGATGTGTTTATACCTGATATTGTTTTGCTCGCAATATCCGGATATCAGAATAGCATCACGCTTTGCAGAAATATAAGAGTTAGAATTCCGCCGAATAACATTTGAATCAATATTGCTGTCTTTATTTAAAAGAACATTTTTTGGTGCAGGTGCTTCCATAATCACCATTAAGTCGCTGCATCTTTTTGAGTAATTACTGATGTTTGAAATGCATTGCCAGAAATCAACAGAAAAAACAGATTCCAGCTTTCGTTTATCGCTGTTCCATACAGCGAAACCGGTATCGTCACCGGTGTCAATTCCTATGTAAAGCATCTTTGTAAAAAAACTTTTTTATGCGATCAGGAAAAGCAGCATTCGCTTAATAAGTAAAATATTTTTGTAAGAACAATAATTTTAAATTTGTAATTTGCAATCTGCAATCTGCAATCTGCAATCTGCAATCTGCAATCTGCAATCACTTATCATCAATTCAGATACACAGTATATTCCGCATAATAATTAAACGATGCCTTTGATCTCTGAACATGATATTGTGCAACAGCATTTATCCAGTCTTCTAAGCCCGCTGCAAACATTGAACAACCTCCTTTGCCCATAAATGTTGATTATCAAGTAACCACTTTATAATATGATTGTCGTTAATATCATTCAGATCAGGCTCAACGTATTCATCGGTATCTTCCGATTCAATATTTCCGTTAACGAAGTATTCTTTTGTAACCTTTACCTTATCCACATATTGAAGCATATAGAGAGGTGAGAACTCAGTTACAATCAGCATTTCATCATGTACCCGGAAGATAATATAACGCTCATCCCTGGGTTTTAATCTTGGCAGTTTGCTGCGTTCATGAATAAGAAAGCTGTACACTATCAATTCAATATCATCTTCAGTAACATTTCTTAATTCAATATCATTTTCAGAAATTTTACCCCTGATTGAAGAATTGGGTACGGCAATATTTTTAGATATCAAATTAATATCCATAATTTTACTTAATAAATGCTCCTTTTTATTTCTTAACTTAATCATTTTCAATTACTCATTTGTTTAATTACTGTGTATTATTGATTAACACAATCGTATAATTCCCGACACTGCAAATATAATACAGTTGGGAAGATTTGTCAATACCCAAATTATACAAATGAGTAAAAATATTTAAATATATGTTATTTTCGCAATAAAAATATTTTAGGGGAAATATTTATCCCTATAGCTGTAACATATGTTAAGGGATAAAAAATGCAGAAAAAAGAGACAAATAAAGAGCGTAATTTGATTGATTTATATGAGATAGGAGAGACAATGTGAAATTGAAATACGACAAAAATAAAAGGAAATTATTCTTAACCGGGTTAACAGAGCTTCTGCTTAAATAAACATATACTTGCGTTTTCAGAAAAGATATATTAAATTAGTACCCTAAAGGGTATTAAAATAAGAAAATGAATGTAATTTCTAAATTTATTAGAAAACAAAGAAAAAGTTTTGAATTAACACAAGTTGAATTATCCAAAAAAGCTGGGGTTGGAATACGGTTTATTAAAGAGTTAGAAAGTGGAAAGAAAACTTTAAGAATTGATAAAGTTAATCAGGTACTCTATTTGTTTGGACATCAATTAGTACCAGGAAAAATTAATAATTCTGTTAACCATGATAGATAGAAAAGGAAAAGTATATTTTCGAAATATATTTGCTGGAATAGTATTGCAAGACGAAGATGGATTTTCTTTTACCTATGATTTTAATTATTTAAAAGAAAAAAATCCACCTATCAGTCTAACATTACCACTTAGAAAAGAAGCATATAGTAACAATCATTTCCTTCCTTTTTTTGATGGTCTATTGCCTGAAGGAGACTTATTAAAAAAAGCTTCACATAGCTGGAAAGTCCCAGATCGTGATTTAATGAAATTATTATTATCTGTTTGTAAAGATAGTATAGGAGCAGTTCATATTGAAAGAATAGAAAGTGAAGCATAATGAATAATTTATCAAAATGTTTATTATGTTATAAACCTATAAATGATATTAGGTCTTTTATTGAAGATGCTCATGTTAAATGTTGCAATAAACTTTTCGGAAAAAATTTCTACCCAAAATTTGAATATCAATTTAATGATATTGTAAATTTATCAAATGTAAACATTAAGTCTGGTATTTCTATACCAGGTGTTCAACCAAAAGTCTTATTGCATATAGAGAATAAATCATTAGTTCCAAGTATCGAATTGAGTGAGTTTATTTTGAAACCGCCTCAAGCTTTATACCCACAGATTGTAGAGCTTGAAGATATAACTATGCATCTTGCATCTTTATGTAAAATTAAAACAGCTGAACATGGACTTTTAAGATTAAAATCTGGGGAGCTTGTATATTTGACCAGAAGATTTGATAGATACAAAGGAAAAAAAATTGCTGTAGAAGACCTTTGTCAATTAAGTGAAACATATACAGAAAATAAATATCATACTTCAATGGAAAAAATTGGAAAAACCATTTTGAAATATTCAGATTTTCCGGGAATTGATATATTACTATATTTTGAAAGAACAATTTTCTTTTTTCTTACTGGGAACGCAGATATGTATCCTAAGAATTTTTCTCTTATAACTGAAATACCTGGTCAAATTAAACTATCACCCGCATATGATTTACTTCCTTCAAAACTAGTGATTCCGGAAGATAAAGAAGAAATGGCTTTATCATTAAATGATAAGAAAAGCAATTTCACCAAAAATGATTTTATAACATTCGCACGTAATCTTGGAATTAATGATAAGGTAATTACTAATACTTTTGATGAATTCAAAAAATATGTACCATTAATGTTAGATTTTTTAGATAAAGGATTTTTATCTGAATACATGGTAAAAGAATATAAAAAACTTATTGAAGAGCGTGCAAACAGGTTAAATCTTTAGCAATTTTTGTAATCGGATAAATCTGAATTGTATTCAATCTTTACGTAACTCTAAGAACTCTAAGAACTCTAAGAACTCTAAGAACTCTAAGAACTCTAAGAACTCTAAGAACTCTAAGAACTATAAGAACTCTAAGAACTATAAGAACTCTAAGAACTATAAGAACTCTAAGAACTCTATTTTCTTCATTTTTCTTGAACTTCCTCTTGTGTTCTTTTGTTTAATATATTATATTTGTAAGTAATACTATTGTTTAATTATGGAATTACTATAAAAATAAGATTTTTAATAATTTATAAAATAATAATATGGAAAGAGAAGTCTTCGGAAACAGGTTAAAAGATGTTGCTGATAAGCACTTAGGGGGAATCCAGGGGCTTTCTAAGCTGTGGGATATGAAAGTGCAGGCGATTTACAAGTATATAAACGGGCAGAGACTGCCCGGAACTGAGTTGCTTGAAAAATTGCAGGATTATGTTAATATCAACTGGCTTATCTCAGGTGATGGGAATATGCTGCCTGATGAACCCATATTTGCCGATAAATCCAGAAGCAGGATTATCCCGATACTTTCTGAAGTACCGTGCGGAGTGCCTGCTATTCAGTTCATATCAAATGCAAATAAATACATCGAGGTGTTTGATATAAAACATTTGCTCAATCCGTTCGCAGTATCGGCACAGGGAATGAGCATGGCACAAACCATAATGCCGGGTGATGTATTAATATGCCACCAGGCAACCGGTCCCGTGAAGGAGCATTCCGTCGTTCTTGTTTCATACAAAAGCTCACCCGATACAACTATGGGATTGATAAAAAGAATGATGTATAAGAAGGACGGGGATTTCATTTTCTATTCCGATAACTCAAGAAACTTTCCTCCAATTGAAGTAAAGAAGGAAGATATATTTGCGCTCTTCCCGGTGTATAATAAGTTTTTAAGAAGTCTTAAGTAGTTGCAGGTTGAAAGTTGAAAGTTGGGAATTGAAGGTTGGAAATATTTTATTAGTTGAAAATTACATTGAATCGAAAAACAAGTTCTCTTTATTAGGGGTTAGGGGGAATAGCATTATTAATATACACATCATATTTACAATTGTTCGGAGTTTTTTGATTTACAGTGGAACTGATTCCCCCTTTCGAAGGGGGCTAGGGGGATGATAACTGCAATTAACAGATGAATAAAGATCATTACAATAATTACTATAATAAATACCTTCGGGAATATGCAAAAGAAAACAGACGGAATTCTACTTTCGCTGAATTTTTACTTTGGAATGAAATATTAAAAGGAAGAAAACTTGGATACCAATTTCACAGACAACGATCAATCTTGGGTTACATAGGCGATTTTTTTTGTAAAGAGTTGATGTTATTTATAGAGACTGATGGTGCTACTCATGAATGGGAGGAAACAAAACTAAAAGATAAGAAAAAAGAAACAGAATTAATCGCAAAGGGATATACTTTATTAAGATTTAAAGATACCGATGTAGCAGCAGATATAGATGCAACAAGAAAGACTATAGAAGTATGGATTGAAGAATATGAGAAAAAACATCCTCAAGTATTAAATAACAAATACCGGAGTAAAAGAAAATTTCCGGCTTACCTGAAAAAATCATCCCCCTAACCCCCTTCGAAAGGGGGAACCAGTTCTCCCAAGCATGTAATTCTCCATTCAATAAAAAAATTCTTTTATAATTTTTGAGCTCGCAATTTTAATGAATAAGCATTTTCAAGCTAGCAATTAAAAAGTATATTCAATTTTCGGGATTGCAATTAAAGATTTTTCTGACCCCGCTCCAACTCAAGCAGCCATTGCTTTCTCCACAAGCCGCCGCCATAGCCGCCAAGCTTGCCGCCTTTGTTTACAACCCTGTGGCAGGGGATAATTATTCCTAACCTGTTCATGCCGTTTGCAGTACCAACAGCTCTGCATGCTCCATGATGTCCCGTTCTGTCGGCAAGTTCTTCATATGAGATGGTTGTTCCGTATGGGATTTTTTGTAATTCATTCCACACCTTTTGCTGAAATTCCGTACCCGGATAAGCCAGCGGCACTTTGAATCTCTCCAGCTTACCTTCAAAATATGCCTTGAACTCAAGCTTTGCCTGCTCGATGTGTTTATTGCTTCCCGGAACAATTGCTGCCTTAAAGTATTTGCGTAAAGTTTTTACCTGGTACTCAAGCATTCTCCTGTCGGTAAATTCTGACATGCACAATCCTTCTGAAGTTGCCGCTAGTATTATATGTCCAAGCGGAGTATCAATCAGTGATGTAACGATGCAGTCCTTATCCTTCGATTTCCCCGGGGGAGCACCAAACAATTTAGTGAACGCATCCCTGAAACCGCTGTGTGATTCGTACCCATTTGTAAAAACCACATCATCAATTTTTTCACCTTCACGTATCTGGGCAAGTGATTCACCAAGCCGCCTGCTTCTGCAGTAAGCATGAAATGTCAGTCCGTAATTTTTCAGGAAATATCTTCTTGCACGTGCAGGTTCAATTCCCAGCTCACGGATATCGTAATCATGAATCTTCCGGTTTCCGGTACTATCAACCAATGCAAAGAGCTTATCAACCCACTCCGGCTGAGAGCCGTTTTGCTCAAGCGGCTTGCATCGTTTGCAGGGACGGTAACCGGCAAATAAAGCTTCCTTTGCAGCACCATAGAACTCGATGTTCTTTTCCAGCGGCTTGCGTGCTGAACACGAGGGCTTGCAAAATATGCTGGTTGATTTTACCGCTACATAAAAAATGCCATCATAAGTAGAATCCTTGCTGTAAACTGCTTTTGTCATTTCTGCCTGAGAAGGCAATGTGCTTAGAGTAACGTTCATATTTTAATAATTTAATTATAACAAATATATAAGCATTGATAATGCAATTCCACCGAAAAATGAACAGGGAATTAATATCACATTCCCGCCTGACTGCCACCGGCAGGCGAAAACGGGGGGTACCCCTTGGATCATCACAGACAGATACGCTTGATTTATGCGCAAATCCCAAGACACAAACATCATTTTCAGTCCTGATGAAAGTGGCTGTTTTGAAAAGAATTTCAAACATTTGATTTGTTTTTAAAAAAATCATAACATATTTAGACCTGCAAACTGCCTAATAATGTCTTTGTTATTACTAAACTTAGATAGTATTTTGAATATGAAATCCAAAATTAGAAAATTGAATTAATCAAATATGAAGATTAATAAAATTGTTTCCATTGTTTTTCTGATAATAATTAATAATATATATTCACAGGTAACACAGGAGTGGGTTTATACTCATCCTAACTTGAATTGTGTTTTAAATATATCAAAACTAATGGATGTAGATGAGGAGGGAAATATATTTATTACAAGTAGAATTGTTAATATTAAAGATAATTCTAGTCCTTATTCGGGAAAAATAAAAGTTATTAAATTATCAAATACAGGTGACAGTATTTGGATAAGAACATTTTTGGGGAATGATAGCAATATGTCAAGTGAACCCACTTCAATAGCAGTAGATTATGAAGGAAATATATACATAGCAGGGGGATTTTACGAAACTTCTGTATGGGGATTTAGCGACTTTTTGTTAGTAAAATATGATTCAAGTGGTAATTTACTTTGGTATAGAACATATAATGGTTCTGCAAATCATAGTGATTTTGCAACATCTATGGTTTTTGATAAATTTAATAATATCATTATTACAGGACCTAGTTTAGAAAATGGATACGATTATTGTACAATTAAATATTTACCGAATGGTGATACAGCATGGGTAAGAAGATATAATGGTCCAGGTAATTTCGATGATTTTTCTTATTCGGTATCTATTGATTCACATAATAATATATATGTTACTGGCGAGAGTTGCGGTCAAAATTATTATTCGTATGATTTTGCAACCCTTAAATACAACCAAACTGGCGATTTAATTTGGATAAATAGATATAATGGTATTATGAATTATGATGACCAAGCATTTTGTGTCATTAATGATAATTGTGATAACGTATATGTAACAGGAACTTCAGTAGAATATCTTTATATATCTGCTACAATAAAATATGATTCAAGCGGAAATGTTAAATGGATATGTAAATCTCCCTGTTCTTCATATTTTATAGATATTGATAGTTCGAAAAATTTATATATTGCTGGTGGTACAAATGGCAGTAATAATAATGAGGATTTTTGTACTGTTAAAATTGATACTGCAGGTAACGTTAAATGGCTAAATACTTATAATAGTATTTATAATGATGATGAAGAAGCATATTCATTATATGTGAACAATACAGGAGATGTATATGTAACCGGATGGAGTATTTATGACCATATGAATGAATTTATTGAGGCAGTAACAATAAAATATAATACAAATGGAAATCAGCAATGGATAAAGTTTTTTAGAAACGGTGACACAAGTTATAATTCAAGCAAAAAAATAATTGCCAGAAATAATAAGATAAATGTAGCGGGTTTTACAAATGTGGGTATGTTTGCTATTCAATATTCAGAATTAATTGGTATTAATCCAATATCTAATCAGGTATCAGTTAAATATTCTCTCAGCCAAAACTATCCCAATCCATTCAATCCATCAACAAAGATCCGCTTTTCAATTCCCCCTTATCAAGGGGGCAAGGGGGATGGGCTTGTGAAGCTTGCAATATTTGATATCCTCGGAAGAGAAATAACTGCACTTGTTAATGATAAATTAAAACCCGGCACATATGAAGTTGAATGGAATGGAAGTGATTATCCAAGCGGTATATATTTTTACAGATTGATTTCTGATGAGGAAGTGATTAATACGAAGAAATTAATTTTATTGAAATGATTACAGTGATTCATTCTATTCACTGATATCGTCTATCAGGGATTTTTTGATTGATTAAAGTAGAATTGAGAAATGAATTAGAGCTCAAATCTCAAGTAGAGATTGGGGATTTCTGGTTTGAAATTAACATATATATTTTATATTATAAGATACTGATTTTACACATATTGCATTGTTGATTTTCGTTTAATTTTATTTTCCCCTAAAAATTATATTGACAGCAATGAAAACTCAAAACCTCATCGAAAAATCTAAACTCCTTTTTACAATTCTTATGGTAGTATTAATCTCAATCATAAGTAATTCGTATTCTCAGGTAACAGAGGAATGGTTGAGTATTTATAATGGACCGGGAAATAGTACAGATGCTTGTACTTCTATTACTAATTATGGAAATTATATCTATGTTTGCGGATATAGTTACGGTGACTCTTCTGAATTAGACATATGTACGATAAAATATAGCTTGTCAGGTGTTCAACAATGGGTTAAAAGGTATGATGGAGCATATAATGCAAATGATAAGGCATATGCTGTAACTGCAGATAAATCAGGCAATATTTATATAACGGGATATATATCTCATTCAACTACTAGTCCATATTACAGGGATATTGTTTTATTAAAATACGATTCATCTGGTGTTCAACAATGGGTAAAAACATACAATGGGCCTACTAATGCAAATGATATCGGAAGTTCGGTTATAACTGATAATTCCGGTAACATATATGTTTCCGGTTATATTGGTGACAGCGAAACATCAGGTACGGATATTATTTTAATTAAATATAATTCATTTGGTGATCTGCTTTGGTCAAGAACGTACAACGGATCAGGTAATCAAGATGATGATATACTTGGAATAACTATAGATAAATTAAATAATGTTATAATAACAGGATATGCAAACATAAGCGGTTATTTACACTTGATGGATTATATAACAATTAAATATGACAGTTCAGGAGTTATGCAATGGACAAATTTATATAATGGACCGGATTACTACCAGGATTTTGCCACAGATGTTATTACAGATAGTAATAATAATGTTTACGTAACTGGAGCTAGCCACCAAACAACTAATGCTTATTATGATTTTGTAACAATAAAATATAATTCATCAGGTGTTCAACAATGGGTACAGGTGTTCGATAATTCTATTCACAGAGATGATATAGCCAGCAAAATATTGCTTGATGCTAATTATAATATATATGTTACAGGTAACTGCTGGAATCCAAATAATGGAGATATAGGAATTGTGAAATATAAGTCATCCGGTGCTCAGGAATGGGCAGTAATTTACAATGGAGTAGGAAATAATGAAGATAGAGTAAATGCGATGTCTTTAGATAATTCTGGTTACATATATTTGGCAGGTGAAAGTAAAACATATTCAGGTTCGTATAATGATTTATTTTTAATTAAATATAATCCCTCTGGTGATACACAGTGGAGCAAAAGTTATAATGGTTCAGCAAATTTAGGTGATGCTGCATCGGGAATTTTTGTAGATAATTTATGTAATGTTTATGTTACCGGACAAGTTCGTAACACTGGTACAAGCTATGATTTTATTACAATAAAATATTCTGAATTGACAGGAATACATCAATCTTCTGCTGAAATTCCGGAACTATTTTTATTGTATCAAAACTATCCCAATCCATTTAACCCATCAACAAAGATAAAGTTTGGAATACCGTCAAACGTGATAGGTGAAATGTCAAACGTGGAGATTGTAATTTATGATGTAATTGGAAAAGAAATATCTACTATTGTAAATGAACAATTAAACCCCGGTACTTATGAAATTGAATGGAATGCAAGTAATTCTCCAAGCGGAGTGTATTTCTATCAACTCATTACAGATGGAAACATAATTGGTACGAAGCGGATGGTTTTGCTCAAATAGTGAAATAGTGAATCTGTTATCAAATTTCCTCTTGTAAAAGTATATTTTTTCAAATAGTTTTCTTGATTATGAAAAACAAATTACTATTGGTTTTATTTCTTCTATCTGCAATATTTAGCGGTTGTTCAAAGTCGGATAAAAATAACGAACCATGGACAAAAGACCAGTTAATGGAGCCGTCAGTACCTGCATCTATTATTAATGACCCGTCAAAAAAACAACCTATCATTCTGGATATAGGCAGCTTTGGTGGAGTAAGAAACTCTGTCAGGATTGGTCCGGCAATGAATCAATCTAATCTTAATAAACTTAAAGAAACAGCCGGTAAATATGCTAAGGATGCAGATATTGTAATATACTGCGGCTGTTGTCCGTTTAAAGATTGTCCGAATATCCGACCGGCATTCAGCTTGCTTAAGGAAATGGATTATTCAAATGTAAAGCTATTAAATCTTCCGCGTAACTTAAAAACTGACTGGGCTGATAAGGGTTATCCTATGGATAGATGACACTGAACAAAAGCATGTGCATCAATTTCCTGCTTTCATTAACTCTATTATCGGTTTGTTCATTATTTTGCTTTTTGCCCACATAATGAAATTAAAATTACCCATTGTAATTTTGCTTTGAATTTTATCTGCAGATTTTTCCAGATTTAATAATAATTCTTCGTAAATTTCTTTATACTCGTTTTCCTGTGCACGGAGCATTTTTCTTAAAAATTCTATAATTGCAGTCTCAACATCAAATAACGATTTACGGTTATTCAAAAACCTGTAAGTGGATTCAACTGTATTTTCAAGCAGGATAAAGTTTCCAAGCTCAAAATGTATTAACAACTGGAATAATTTCGAAAAGTCATATAAGTCCTGTTTAAATGCCGGGGGTACTTCATTAATCATGCAATTAATCATCCTCAATGCATTTTCGAAATTTCTGTCTATAAACCAGAACTTTGCTGTATTGATTAGCAATACAACCCTAAGAGCAAGAGGTATTTCAGAAGAATATTTGGATAGAAGCTCTTCAATTTTTTTTGCAGTTACTCTTCCTTTATGCATACCGCAATTATTTGTGGAGATAATTATCTCAGCATAGCAAATATTTGAAAGCAGCATTATTTCCATATCAAGAGGTATCTTGCTCTTTATATTTCGTTTAAGCTCATTGATTTTTTTCAGTGCATACGCTTCGTTATTACGGTCTTTAAGTATATTTGAAAACAAAAGGTAATTTATAAGCGTTTGAATATAAGTCCTGATAATAGATGGAATCATGAATTTGTAATCCTGGACAAGGTCAATTTCCTTCTTAAGGTAATAATGAACTTTTTTAATTTCTTCTTTTGCAAACTGTTCAAAAAGATGAATGTGAAGAATAAATTTTTTTGAAGTAAAATCTTTCAGCTTATCATATTCTTTTAATACCGGGTCAGACATAATCTTTTTGATTTCTTTTTCTTTAACTCTATAATCACCTTTAAACTCAACATGCAAAACCATATCATCAGATAACCAGGATAATTTCAGCTGCTTCTCAAGTGATTTTAAAATCAAAAGCTCCTCATTATATAATTTCATCCTGGAATCATAAGTATGCTTATCAGGCATAGACATTATTATTGATCTTTCCATTGCAAGTATTTCAAGTAATGATTTTGACTTTTCGAACTTAGCTGCTATAGCCTTAGCCTTTTTAAGATATTTTAAGGCTTCCTTATGCATTGCCTTTCTGATAAGTATGCTTGAGTTCTGTATTAGTTCATTAATTTTTAAGTCAATTGTTTCGTACGTTGAATTGCTAAAAAGACTTTTGAGAATGAGATTATAAAGGTAGTTTTTGTAAACAGGAAGCTGTTTAGTGAAAGAAACATGCTTAAGTTTTCTGCAAAGTAACTCCTCGTCGTAAGAATTCATATTATCAACAGCATCAAAAAGAATGATATAATTATTCTTTTCCCCGGGAGTGTTCCTGGCTGCAAATTTTTTAAAATACCCTTTTTCTAATGGTGTTAAAGATTTTACCAGCCTGAAAAGATCATCACTTACTGTTTTCAAAGTGAATTATTTTATGTTCGGAGTTTTATTTAAATTTTGCATAAAAATATTGATAAATAATGATTTAAACAATATTTTTTAGGCATCCATATGACTTCCGGCGTTTAATATAAGAAAGAATTTGTTTTTGCAGCCCTGATTTTTAAGCATAAATTTGTAAAGAAATCTGAATAATGCAGGAAATAATAAATAAATTAATTCAGGAATTAATTAAGAAATCCAGCTTTGGTTTGATTATAAAAAAAACTACCGGTGATAAAAAAAACAAATCAAAGAATCGGAAAAAAATAAAACTAAAATCTATTTACAAATTTAAATAACGAAAAAATGAAAAAATATATTATCACATTATTAATTTTAGTTACTCCTTATCTTGTGAATGCACAAACATCAAAAACTGATATGAAGGGAAAAATCGGAATTTCACTTTATGGCGGTGTAAACATTCCGGTAAACGGTGATTATTCTTCAACCATAAAAACAACTGATTATTTTAAAGTCGGTTCCCAGTTCGGTCTTGGTGTTAGTTATTTCTTCACAAAAGGTTTTGGTGTTGAAGGAACATTTTCAGGCGGTTACAATACACACCGTGCTATATACAAACCTGTTGGCACAGAACCAATGTGGATTAATGCTTCAGCTTCAATAAATGCAATCTATAATTTTAGGCACATGTTCCGTAACCCGGTTGTATCACCATTTGTAAGAGTTGGTGCAGGTTCTTATAATTGGGAACAATTTGAAGACGGGCTTTTTGAAGGAAACATCAACAAAGAAACGAAAAATCACAGCAATAGTTCATGCGGATTTAATGTTGGTGCAGGTGCAGAATATACTGCGAAGAAGAATTTTACTATAGGATTGTTTCTTGATTATAATGTGTTTTATCCGAAATATGAAGACCAAATTACAAATGAGAGTACAACGGCAGACGACTATACAGCAATTGGATTTCTAACACCGCAGATTAAAGTCAGTTATTATTTTCCAACAAGGAAATAAAGGAAGAACTCAATAAGGCATTGAATTTTGCTACACTAAATTACCTCTAATCCCGAGCCGGAATTTGGCATGATTCCGGCTCGGGTATTTTAAAATAAAATGCAGTTTCATTTCAGTTAAAAATATCAGAAAGAGCAGCCATGAATATTAAATTTATAAAAACCAACAGAGAATATAAAATTGCTTTAAATAGAATTGAAGAGCTTTGGGGAGGATTTTATAAAACAAAACCTGAAGCAAATGAGTTAGAAACTCTTCTGACATTGGTTGAAAAATATGAAGAAGAGCATTACCGGTTATTACAAAATTTTCAGATAGCATAATTACTTATTTTCCTCCTTCTCAAATACCACTTGAGGAGGAGGGTGTAATATCAATCAAACTCTGAACTGCACTCCGAGCTGCACTCCGATAAACAAGAATGTAAAGAATGATAAGAAGTATATAGAATTTTATTCTTAAGCGGTTTTATAGATAAGGATATAAACAATGTAATCTTTGTCTCATTTTTCACTTGAATAACCTCTTGTAATGAGTTAAGTTAATTTATCTTCTTACTTTGTTTTATAAACTCTTTTTAAATAAAGAGATGAAAAAAATAAACACACTTCTTATATTCCTGCTGGTAACTGCTGAGATAATACTGCTTAATGGAAATACTTATACCCAGGTAAATCAGGAATGGGTAGCTACTTATTACGGACCCGGGAATTGGAATGATGTACCTCATAAAATATTAGTTGATGGAAGTAATAATGTCTTTGTTTCGGGGAATAGTTTTGGCTACGGTACTTACAGTGATTTTACCCTTATGAAATATAATTCATCAGGAATTGAGCAATGGATTAATAGGTATAATGGATCTCAAAATACTAATGATTATTGTAACAATATGCTGTTTGATAAATCCGGTTTTATTTATTTAATTGGAGCAACAAACTCAAGTTATAATTATTCGGATTTGACACTTATTAAATATAACTCTTCAGGAGTTCAGCAATGGATTGCTTCCTATCCTTACACAACAGGTAAAACTATTTGTTTGGATTCATCAAATTACATATATGCCGCAGGTAATATTTATTACGAAAATGTACGTGACTCAAATAATATTATTTTGATAAAGTACAATATTTCAGGTATTCCAATGTGGGCGAAGATATTTAATTCAATTAACAACAAAGAAGATTATGTTATCTCAATAGGTGTTGATGATTCTTCAAATATATATATGTCTGGACATTGCCGTGCTGGACAATATGAGAAATATGATATTTTTTTAGTAAAATATGATTCTTCAGGTGCACAAAAATGGGTAAAATATTTTGATAGAAATAATAATATCGATGCCGTAAACGCTATGGTACTAGGGAAGGATGCAATATATATAGTTGGAGAAAGTTATGGTACTTATAGTTTTGGGGATGCAATTGTGATGAAATATAATTCAACGGGAACCCTTGAATGGTATAAACTATATGCAGGAAATTCTAATTATAATAGGGATGTCGCAATTGATTGCAGGGTAGGGAAAAATGGATCATTGTATGTGACAGGATGGGTTACTAATCCTTCAACTTCAACCGATTTTTATACAATCAAATACAACCAATATGGAGATTCATTATGGATAAGACAGTTTAATGGTCCGGTTAATGGGTATGATGGTGCTATGATTATGACTTTGGACAGTAATGATAATGTTTATACTGCCGGATCAATACAAGATACAGGTTCAATCACAAATAACTATAATTATGAAACAATAAAATATGATTCCCTGGGCAATTTAAAGTGGAATATTTCTTATACAAGTATTGCAAATTATGAAGACCATATTTATAGTATATGTGTTAAAGATAATAATGTGTATGTGACCGGTAATAGTTACAATAGATGGGCAACAATAAAGTACTCCCAGCAAGTTGGTATTCAACCTATTTCAATTGAAATTCCTGAACAATACAGTTTATATCAAAACTATCCCAATCCATTCAATCCTTCAACAAAGATAAAGTTTGACATAGGAACCCCCCTGCCCCCCTTTAGTAAAGGGGGGATAGTTACCCTGAAAATCTTCGATGTAATAGGAAGAGAAATTTCAACTCTTGTAAATGAACAATTAAATTCCGGTACTTATGAAGTTGAATGGAATGCTTCAAATTATCCAAGCGGTGTGTATTTTTATAGATTAATTTCTGATGGTGTAACGATTGATACAAAGAAATTAATTTTGTTAAAATGATTTCCATAATTCATTCAATTCCCTGATATGTGTCGTACGCTTTTGCAAGAAGTTAATCTTACATTTCTATTTTTACTGTATTTATCAAAATAATTATGTATTTTTTGTTAAGTTAATGACAAAATGCTAATTCGCTTCATACTAAACCGTCTCTTTAGAAATTTTAATATTACGCTATCCTTATTATTTCTTATCATAATTTTAGTAAACTCAAGCTGCAGCTTTAACAAGGACTATGATGAATTAGCAAATGATGAATTGATGAAAGAAAACTATGATAAAGCACTTTTTTATGTTAATAAGGCAATAGATAAAGATTCAAATAATGCAGCTGCATATAATGTCCGTGGAAATGTTTATTTGAAATTGAAAGAGTTTGATAAATCGATGAGAGATTATTCAAAAGCAATTGAATTAAATCCGGATAATTACCGCTATTATTTTAACCGCGCATTGGTATATATGAACAAAGAGAATTATGAACACGCGATTAATGATTTCAATTCGTGTTTAGACAGGAATAGTGATTTTGCAAAAGGATATTGCTACAGGGGCCGTGCTTATAAACATTTCATTAGAACGTCATATGATGATGATACCCTGAAGAATAATATATTTCAAAATTTCGATAAGGCAGTGGAATTGGATAAAGAATATACAGATGCATACATGTGGCGTGGAATTTCTTATATGGATTACAAAGAATATGACAATGCGTTGAAGGATTTTAAAATTGCAGTACAATTAGAATCCGGCAACCCGGCTATTCATTACCGATTAGCTTCTGCATATTTTAATTTGAAAGAACTTGATAGTGCATTGGCAGAATGTAACACTGCAATAAGTTTAAATAATAAATATGGAAAAGCTTTCGGTTTAAGAAGTGAAATTTATTCAGCCTTAGGTGATAAGATAAATTCTAAATCAGATTCTCTTCATGCAATTGAGTATGGAGTAAAAGTTGTTGAAGAATAGTCATTTTTATTTAAAAAGCTCATGAAACAATTAAGAATATTTGTTGTTATTTTTCTGTTCATACCGGTATTCATATTCCTATTAACCGGTTCAGGCTGTAAAAATATAAAAGGAGAAAGATATAAAGACCTAGCACGGAATGAATATAAAAAGGATAATAAAATGAAGGCGCTTGAATATATAAATAAATCAATTGAAATGAATCCCAAAGATGCATCGTCATATAATATCCGCGGCAACATATATGTAGAAATGTATGAAGAAGAAAAGGCATTAATAGATTATAATAAATCGATTGAATTAGACCAAAAGCACTGGCGTTATTATTCTGACCGCGGCGGTTTGTATTTTAATCAGAAAAAATTCAAGGAATCTATTGATGATTTTACGACATCCATTAAACTCAAATCAGACATTGCCCATTCCTATTATTTCAGGGGAATGTCTTATTATTTGGCAGAACCGGATATATATAAGGATACGGCAAGAACAAATAAAGCATTGTATGATTTACAAAAAGTAACTGAGCTTGATAGTGTATATTGGGAAGCATACAACGCACTCGGTAACCTGTACCTGGACCTGATGAAACCTGATTTGGCTATAAAAGAATTTAAGACAGCAGCAAGTATAAAACCTGATGACCCACTTATCCATTTCCGTATAGGACTCGCTTATTATTTGAGCAATGATTATGTGAATGCGATGCCAGAAGTTGATAAAGCCATTGAACTGAATAGAAAATACAGTAAAGCATTTAAATTAAGGGGTTGGATATTTTCTAAAACAGGAGATAAAAAGAGTGCGAAAATTGATTCGGTTACAGCAGCTAAGCTTGATGAAGCAGAAGAGTGATATCAATAGTCGCTTTAAAAAAATATATTTCACAGTTATGTATTGCAATTCCGAATTTGCTGATTATATACTGTATTTTGCATATCACTGATTTTTATGAACTAACAAAAATCCTCTAACTGATAATTTCATAATAGGTTACAGACTTTTTTCGTTAAAAACTTGACAAACGCAATTTCATGTTGTATGTTTGTACGTTGATGATTTAGTTATTGTTCTTATAGTTTCGTTCAACAAAATTAAGGCGCTGTAATAACGCCTTCGAGACTTGTCACCAAAGAACTTGGGGCAAATTCTTCATAGATTATTTTTTAGTCTATGTTGGGTTTGCTCTTTTTTTTTGTACTATACCCAAGTTTTATTAACTCAAAACCTCACCCTTAGCCCCTCTACTGAGAAAAGAGGAGTAAAAAATGTGAGAGCTATAATTTTAAATAATAAAAAATATATTATTCAACCACATGTTAAAACCATTCACAATACTTATCGCAGATGATAACTCCACAGGCGGCGGAAGCGGCTATCAGGATGATATACAGCAGGAATTGGAAAAGATTAAAACAGAGCTTGATGATACAAAGCAAAAGCTGATTGAAGCAGAGACATGGAAGAAAAAATACGAAGAGATTGAAAACGATACACGCACCGAGCTTCTTAAAAAGCTTAACACATCACAAAAAGAATTTGCAAAAGACCTGCCGCTGGAAAAGCTCCGTTCATTCGTTAAGATAGCCGTAACAGGCAAGCCGGTTGATACAGATAAAGGCGGCACTCCATCACAAAAAGGTGATAACAGGTTAAGCGAAGATGAAAAAAAAGAAGCTGAAAGAATGGGGTTACCTGAAGAGATATACCTGATTTTCAAAAAACAAAGACAACAAAGAAAGGAAGCAAAGAAAAATGGCAAGTATTAAATACGGATGTATTACTCCGTGTGTAGAATCGGTAGAAATGCCGGTTGCCGCGTCACAAAAATTTAAACATGATTCAGCAAATTTTGTAGTGCTTGATAATGACGGAAATGTACGCCTTGCACTGACTGCAGATACCACATTGTATGGTTATGCAATAATTCCCGAAGGCAGGGGAGCAGGTGATGATGATGGAGTATGGGTAAGCTCATCAACTGCAGGCAAGGATAAGATATTGATTGTGAAAGACCCTGATGCAAGATATTTAATTCCAGCAAGTGGTGCAGTGACTCAGGCAAATGTTGGCAATGCATATGACCTGATTGGTGTAAACGATGGTACTGCACAGATAGTAAATTTAGCTGCAGGAAATAATGATGTTGTTGTGATTGAAAAGCCCGGAACCTACATCGAACGCGGCAGTGCAAACGATGCAGTTGTAAGGATAAATTATTCGAAGTTCCAGGGAGATTAATTCAATTGCGAATTTCGAATTGTGAATTGCGAATAGAAAAGCGGATTGGAGATTACAGATTACAGATTGCAGATTACAAATTACAGATTAAAGATTGCAGATTGGAGATTGCAGATTACAGATTGCAGATTACAGATTGCAGATTACAAGCAAATGATTAAGTCACGTAGTGACGCAGCGTGAACTTAACAAACTTAACGAACTTAATAAACTTAACGAACTTAATAAACTTAACGAACTTAAAAATGGCAGAAGTAACAAGAAATCAATTTACAGAGCTTATTAAAAAAGATATGTACCTCTATGGAATAGAGGCATACGAAAACGTACCAAGCGTTTACGACAAAATATTTGAAGTAAGACCTTCCGACTCCGCATATGAAAATAAAACGAATGCTATAGGAATGGGCAAGCTTACCGAGAAAAAAGAAGGCGAGAAGATAGTTTTCTCAAATCCGCTTGAAGGTTTTACAATTTATTCAAAGAACAGAACTTTCGGTGATGGTGTTGAATACACATTTGAAACGGTAGAAGATGCACCGAAGGAAAAAGTTGCAAACCTGGTACGTGATTTTGCAAAGACTTACGGCGATGCATATATCAGAACCAAAGAGCAGTATGCTGCAAGGATATTCAATGAAGGCGGCTTGCTTGCAGGAAGCGATATATTTAATGCATCCATAACCGGTATCATAGATGATCCCACAGGAGATTTTGTTTTTGACGGTAAACCCTTCTTTAACTTAAGTGACAATCTCAGACCTCTTTATAAAGGCGGTCCGGGAGTAAAGTATAACGGCTTAGCACTTCCTTTATCTTCACCTAACCTGCAAACTGCTTATAACCTGATGACAATTACAAACAACAGGAACAGCAGAAATGAGATTGTTGCAGTAATGCCGGATACTTTATTAATACCGCCTTCCCTCAGATTTACTGCTAAGACAATACTTGAAACTGAAAAGATTATCGGCAGCGATTATAACGACATTAATGTTACACAAAATTTAATAACACCGGTAGAATGGCACTACCTTACCGATTCCGATGCATGGTTCCTGGGTGCAAAACATAACGGACTTATATGGTATGAAAGAATGCCTTTGACATTCGATTTCTGGCAGGATATGGAAACCAAAGGATACAAAGCAACCGTGGTTGCACGCTGGGGTGTGGAAGTGAATGACTGGAGATGGTGGATTGGAAGTAACTTTGCAACAGTTTAGCGGTTGCATGTTTCAGGCTGCAAGTTGAAAATTGAAAATTGAAAAATTGGAATATTTAAACCCCTCTCCACATGGAGAGGGGTTGGGGTGAGGTAAAAAAACAAACATGAAAAACTACATTACAGAAGAATACATAAAAGGATTTTTGCCGGAATTATCGCGGTATTTATGGCAGGGAGAAACCAATTACAATAAGCAAAAGGAAAAAGCTGAGCAAATTGTTCTTAATGATTTCCTTGCAAGGGGTTACAGACCGGTACTTCTTCAGAATGAGCTAGTATTAAGAGAAAACGGAACAATAATAAATACTAACGAAACAGGCATTGCAAGTAAGGAAGACAAGCTTTCACGGATGAGATTGTTTGTAGAAGTAATAGAATTAACAGGCGGAGAAAAAAAAGTTACACTCCAGGGAAGCAATGACAGGTTTAAATGGAATGATGTTGTAATAATTACATTTACAGGAGTGGAAATTAAAACAGTTATTACAAACTCAATTTATAATTACTACAGAGTTAACACATCTGTTCAGGATGGAACAATTGACTTCTCGGCTTATCTCACTGAAACAACATACGACCTTTTCTTTGCATATAAATGGCTGCAGTTAGTTCTCGAAGATGCAATTGCCGGTGAGAATGACCAGTACATGCTCAAGGCAAAGCTTTTCGCTAAGAAATATGAAGAGCTCTGGTCAAATAATGCTTTTTTCAGCGATGAAACCCGAAGCGGTTATCCAAAAGCGAAAAATTCCACACAACTTAAAATAACAAGAGGATGATATATCAATTAATAAAAAGCTGGCTGAATATTAAGATTGAAGCTCTTAATTCAGCATTACTCAACGAAGCACCGGTAAGAGAAGTTGATGCTAACCTGGATGTAAATTTTCTTCCTGCAAATTTGAAAGACAGAACTTACCTGATAAAGCTTACAGAAATTGAAAATGTCGATGAGTTTGAGGATGCAGGAATATTTAAAAGAGTGAAAGTTCTTGCGGAGTTTCAGTTTATGCTTGCAAAGCAGCCGGTGGAGTATTACAAACAAATTATAGACAGCTACATGTATGGATTAAGCAGAATAATATTGAACAACGATATTGCCGGATTAAATTACCAGGACCCGATGATAGATGAATATCTCACTCTTTATGATTTGAAGAACCTGAAAATTACAGGGTTAAATACATTAAATAAAATGGGAAATTACCTGATGCCAAAAGTTGAATTCAACATTGGCGTTATTGATGAATCAAGATTTTTAAACCCGGAATAAAAATAAAAGGAGAATTTTACAATGCCTGTAAATACAAATGATATAAACGATAAAGGCGGAAATAAAATAGCAGTTATAGAGCTTGATGAAAACTATGCAATAGTTGAAAACCTGAGCGAAGGAACCAACTGTCTTGACCTTGGGCATATAGCAAGCTCAGAGGTTGAACTTAAAGCTAATAAAGAAGAATACAAAAGTGAAGACGGAGTAATAAGACAAACATCATATGAATATATGGCAAATACTTCAGGAATATTAATGGAAATAAACAAGACAGCAATTGATTTTCTGTGCTTCACAGTAAGAGATAAGATGTACCTTGAATATAAATATCTCGGAATCCGCGGCGGCAAGCACCAGGAGATATTTAAGGTAGTAAAAATAACACCGCAGATGAAAGTGACTGCACCCGGCGGAGCAAAATCAATGCCGTACGAATCAACAGCTATTGTACCAATGAGCTCCGTCATGATAAGTGCTGATGACATTGTTGCAATAAGGTTAGCTATTGCACACGTGGGAATAAGAACTCCCGGACCTGTTACAATTGCAGCAAACACAGAGTTTGTGCTGGTGGAAACGGGTGTCAATTAAGAATGAGCAATGAACAATTAGCATTGAGCAATGAACAATGAGCAATGAACAATGAATATAGGCAATGAACCATTATTTGATATTAGATTAATAGAAGAGCAAACTACCCTTAATAAGCCGAAGATCCAGTAAATGGGAAGCAGATGCAAGAGGGGTTAGAGGGATGAGTAATTAAAACCTTCGAATCATTAATGGGATTACTTCGCTTACGGACCCGGTAAATAAATAGAACTAATAAAATTAAAGTAACTAAATAAAGTTAAACATTGGGCAACGGCTCGTAATTTATTTAACATGAACACTTACAAATATAAAGACCAGCAATACAGGTTAAAGGATAATAACCTGGAACTGCTGCGGCTTGCTGCACCGGTACTTATTAAATACAGAAAGCTGCTCCACGAATACACGAAAGATATTGACCTGACAGAATTTGAATATTATAAATCAAGAATAAATGAGCTTAAAACCGCCATTGGACAACTGATTGATGGTGGAGATGATGAAAAAGTAAAAGAATTAACCAATCAGCTTAACATTGCAGAAAATGAATTTTGCCAAAACACGGAGCTGCAATCATTAATATCTCTTTATTCAGATTGTGAAGGATTGGTTCTGCTTGAGCTTATAGCAGATATTGATTTTATAAAGCCCTTCATAAAAAGAATATTAATTGGCGATACAAGTAAATTGAATTTTGAAGATAATGAAATATTGAAGCTGATAAGGGAAGCGGTATCCGATTTTTTTATAATTACAGGCAGGAGCAGGTTTATATCCGCGGCTTAATTGTGTCAATGCCGGAAGCTTTCAGGATAAAGTATTTTATTCCGCAGGAGTACGAGGTACCTGAAGAGCTGCAGTATAACTATATGATACATTTTATTTGCAAAGCTCAAGGTATATCTAAACACGCGGCAGGCAAATACAAAGAAACGGATTTCTGGGAACTGCTGGCGTTTGAGAATCTGGATAACTTGAAACAGGAATATCTAATGAAAGAATATTTAAATAAGTAAAACCTCACCCCTGCCCCTCTCCATTTGGAGAGGGGTGTTATAAGTAATGTGTGAAATTAGAAATGAACAAAATGACATTAAATTTAGAAAATATTAAAACAACAATTAGTGAAGTCAAAGAGCTGAAAGAAGCACTGGTATATCTTATCAAAACCGGTGAAATTGGTACGGTAGAGTTTTCAAAACTGAACAAACAGTTTACATTGCTTAAAGAAAATTTAAAAACATCTTCTGCCGGTTTAGATCTATTCAGAAAAAATTCGCCGGGAAATTCATTAATTAAAAATAAAGATACTGAAATTAAAACCGGTACTGAAAATGAAGATAATCTGAAAAATTCTGTTGTAGATGCATTTAAACAATCGCTGGGAATTGCAAAACAAATCCGTCAGCTTATCGCACTGGGCGGAAGTGATATAATAAGCTCATTCAGTACTGCATACGAGATTGTGAAAAGCATAATGGACCTGGTCAAAACAATTGATATGGTTGGTTCATTGCTCTCACTTATTCCCGGAGGAAATATTTTTTCAGCATTATTTAAAGCATCAGGCGGAATGATACCAGGCAGCGGGTATGGAGATACTGTTCCGGCTATGCTTACACCGGGAGAGTTTGTAATTAATAAAAATGCCGTACAAAGATACGGAACAGGTTTTTTTGCCGCTCTTAACAATGGTATAATGTCATCCTCATTATTCAGTAAATATGCAAATGGTGGAATAGTGAGAGCAAATGCAATTAATACCACACAAACAATTATACCTGATGTTAAGATAAAAGGAAAAGATATTGTGTTGGTTTTTAACAGGTCAAATAATTCTCAGTTAGCTTTAGTAACTTAACACCAGTTCATAATTAGAATTATCAATTTAAATGGTAACATACGAAAAAATATATAATGCAATAAACGGAACATACAAGTTTCAGTTTGTTAGTCCAGCCGAACAAAACTTTACATTTGATGTAACAGGCTTTGGGGGGATTGAATACGGCTACGAGGACCCTAGCAACGAAGATGTGTTATATCCCAGTACGATAGAGATTAAAATTGAAGACTATGATAATATTAACTACGTGAAGCTGTTCAATTTGAGGTCAACATATTTTAATAATATGAATACTTTTCCATTCGATTTTGAATCAAGGTTTCATATAAAAGTATTTAAAGATAATGTGCAGATATATTTTGGCAAGCTGGAAAGCATAGAAAAGGGTTTAAAGGATGAAGAAGTCATGCTGACATTTTCAGACGGGTTAACCATACTAAAAGGTCTTTCATGGTGGAATAAATCCGTATCGGATTTTCTTGCCGATACTAACGACGAAATAGGAAGCAATGCACATATTCTTGAACGGGAATCAGTTAATGTTATGATAGGGCAGGAACAAACCACAATACGGAATGCTGTAGGCTTTAATTGCTTTTACAGGTTCGATAAGCCCGACCCGAATGTTAATCAATGGAGTTTGTACATGGATACATCACCTGAAGGAGGAACAGTAAATTTCGGTTTCAGGCAATTCATCCACACATTATATAAACTGCTTAAGAGCGATATAACACTCACATTTTATCACAGCTGGCAGGTTGACCCGCAAGGAAGCATCGGAAATATTTCGAATATTGAAAACAACCGTTTCCGCATAACAAATTTAGCTGAAAAGATATTCGGTTATTATATAATTATACCCAAAGCTGACAGGGAATCAAGCCAGGTTCCGCTTGATATATGGCAGAGGTATTTTGAATTGAAATATACTGAGACAATCAGCGGCACAATATATGAGACTTGGGTTGATAAAGAAGGAGGCGATGAGATACCGTCACGTGAGAAATATGATTATAAAATAAATAATGTAATAAAACATATTGCAAGCTGCTTCTATGCAAAGACCGGGATACTTGATTTGAGCACTGCATATTTTATACAAAAAAATTACAGCGGCTCACCAATTACCGAATATATTCTACTTGATAGTGAAGCAGAAAATGCTGAGGTAAGAACCGACGATTTATGCTTTGATAAAATATGTGTAAAGAGTATTGACCCCGACAGACCGGATGAACACACAGAAGGTACCGGTTCAAATGTAAAGATATATGAGATAGATTATGATTTGCAGAGTGATATTGGAGTTGCATGGAATAATTTTGCCTGGCTGAGCGTGGAAGGATTTTTGTATGGATTTTATAGTGTTACTGGTTCTGGTTTTATAGGTAATTCAACTTCAGCTTTGATGCTTTCAAAGTACTTATATGAAAACATTGCAACAAATAGCAGGAAATGGTTTATCGAATTAAACGATGTAAATAAAAATTTTACATATACTTTAAAAATATTTAAAATATTGTCTAATGAAAATTCTTCTGATTATACTCATAATATTAGAGCAATAACTATGAAGAAAGATTACCTTACAGATAAAACTACAATCGATGGAAAAGAGTATTTATTTGAGTAATATATTCTTTATTTTAATAAAGGATTGCTCATGCGATACCTTACCTACGAATCCGATTAAAGATAAAGAAAAATTCATTTTTATAGAATCTGAAGTATTAAGATTTATCGAAAAATTACACGTTGAATCATATACTTTAAAATCCAATTCTATTGACTTACTATATAAAAATGGATTTGATGAAGTGATAAAATGAAATCCAATATATTGTCGTACAGAATCCACAGCTACATTACTATCAGTCTGCAAGTGGAAAGATAAATTTACATTGTTCTTATTTAATTTTTTATAATCCATTACTGTGTAAATTGTATCTGTACCCGGATTAATATAGCCGGTGTAAGGTACATAAAGCGAAATTGAATCTTTATAACACAATGTATCGGATACTGAAGGCGGGGGAGGGGAAATACTATCATGAACCTGACAGGAATAAAAACATAATGATAAAATTAAAGCTGTAAAATAAATTGTTCTCATTTTATTTAACTCCAAAAGAAATATAGCACGTTATAAATGAAAAATAAACATATATTTAAATTCATTAAAGAAAATACAACCGCTATTCAATTAAAAAAAGGAGGGTGTGTTGAGTAATATCATAAACGGATGGCAAAACCCAATATTCAAAATATATAATTCACTTGGGGTTTTGCTTGAAACGATTGAGCTTCCGTTAACCAATAGCAGGGGATTGGTAGAATCATATGAAATAATAAAAAAGCAAACTGAAGTGATAGATTACACAATAAAGGAAAAGTTACTCGGCTACAGGATAACATTTTCGCTTTATTATGATGAATATGTTTCCGGAGATACACTGCTTAACGTAAAAAGTATATTGAACCATGCAAAGCTTGGTAATAAGCTTGTAATTATTCCCAGGGCAGATTCTCCCGACAGAACATTTGAGGTAATAGTAAATATGGATAAGTTTGATATCGGGTTATTGAAAGGCGGTGCAAAAGCTATCGGTCACCGGCTGCCTGTACTGCAATTTACAACTAAATATTTGCAAGCGGAATTAAATTGGAGCGGAGAATAGCATGCAAACATATTATTTAGAATCAATCATATCTGCGTTATTTTTTCTAATTGTTGCAATGATGGCATATTGGATTAAACGCAGTGACCAGAGAATAACAATGCTTGAACAACGCCTTGATGAAATTGTCAAGAATTATCTCGACAGGTTTGATGATGTGAAAGATGTGATTCACAATGCAACAGAGAAAATTAACAACAGTATTGCTGCTGTAAATACCGAAATGAAAGCAATATCGGTAACAGTAAATAATTTATCAGGTAAGTTTTCGGAGATGAATAAAAACTAAGGAGTAATTATGAACTGGTCAGCAGTGTTTAAATCTGCCGTAAACCGCCTGCTTGGAAGAAAAATGGTAATGTTTTACTTTGTTATTGTTGTTTTGTTTCTTCTTGCAGTATGGAATAAACTGAGCAACGATAATATTTTGATTGCATTGGGATGGATAATAACAAATTTTATCGCAGGAAATATCGGTGAATGAAAATATAAAAATTTAAATAATAAGCAGCCTGAATGAAACAATAGATTGGGAGAAACAATAATTTTGAAAGTATTAAAAAGGGGATATAAGGGAGATAATGTAAAACTATGGCAGGAGTTTCTGCATATAGAGCCTGACGGAATATTTGGCAGAATAACTGAAGAAAATACTAAAGAATTTCAGACAAAAAACGGATTAAAGGCAGATGGAATTGCAGGTTCCAAAACAATTGCTAAAGCGGTATTATTGGGTTTTGTAATTCCGGAAAAGAAGAGTATTAAAATAACTGAAGAACAGCTAAAATACATTATGAAGGGTTGCAGGCAATCAAGCATATTAAAATATCTTGAACCTGTTAATAAGGCCATGAATAAGTACGAAATTGATACTTATCTCCGCATTTGTCATTTTCTTGCACAGGTTGGTCATGAATCAGGCAGTTTGCGGTATTCACATGAGCTGGCAAGCGGCAGAATGTATGAAGGAAGAAAAGACCTGGGTAACATCTGTCCCGGTGATGGAATGAGGTTTAAAGGGCAGGGACTAATTCAGATTACCGGACGGCTGAACATCACTTCTTTTGGGAAATTTATTGGTATAGATTTCGCAAAGGAAAACCCTGCCAGAATAGGTGATGAGCCTGAGCTAAGTGCGGAAGCGGCTGGGTGGTTTTGGATGACAAGAAAATTAAATAAATGGGCTGATATGGACGACATCAAAGGTGTTTCACTAAGAGTTAACGGAGGATATAATGGCTTGCAGGAAAGGATTTTATATTTAAAAAGAGCAAAAGAAAGCCTGAAGAGTTAATAAGTTCGAGAGTTCGGGAGTTGCGAGTTAGGGAGTTAGGAATCACGGATCTGTCTTTCATTTCCTATTAAATACAACTCTCAAACTCCACAACTCAGAACTCTCAGAACACTCCAACTTCAAGAACTCTCTAAAATGCCACACAATAGCATTGTTTAAATTCTCAATTTTGAGAATTTAAATCATCATAAAAATAAATCATTACAAATTCTCACATTTTGCGCAAATTCAGTATTACTATTAATGGCATATTTTTTGCATCAATATATAGACAGAAGGAGACAAAAAAATGAGAGCAATAAAATATTTAATAGTATTGTTACTTCTTTTTTCAGTTCAAAGTGTAATTTCGCAGAAATCAGATGAAGCCGAAAGCACAGGAGCAAGCATAAAAACTAAATCTGTCAGAATGATAATCAGGACAGCTCCTAAATTCACATTACAAATATCCGGCGGATATAACCATGGAATTTACGAGCTTTCCGGAAATGATAACGGTGATTTTAACTCCATGCAGTTTTACAACGGTGAAAACTATGGTGTCAGGCATGGACTTGGAGGAATTATAACAGCAAAAATTCCCCTTCACGAAAAAGGTAACATCCGGTTTAATGTATCAGGAATGTACAATAAGTTTAACAGCAAGATCATTGAAAATAAAGACGGTGGTTTCGCAAATTTTAATGTCTTTAGCGGGGTTTTAGGATTGGAAAATAACTTTACTCCTTCCTATAGATTTAAGACTTTGATAGGTGCCGGTCTTGTTGCCAGTGTTATTTCAGGTAATGCTCACGTAGTAAATGAAAAAATAGATAGAAATGTAGATATTAAGCCGGCATTCAGGCTCGGTATTACATTCTACTCAGGTTTTGAATATTTGTTAAATGATAATATGGGATTTAACCTTGGTTATCAGTTTACACAGGCAAACCTATGGTTGAAAAGCGCAAAATCATCCAATGATGAAAAAAGTGTTTATTTGAACGATTCAAGAGTTACTCCAAGAATCCCATATTCCGGTTGGAAACAATTCGCCTGGGGCTCATTTTACGGTGGATTAAATATTTACTTTGGGATTATCAAAAAAGATTATGTTATTAAAAACTTTATTAAATGAAATCATTAAATTATAAACAGGAATTAATTAGTATTATCATTTTATCTTCTGCTTTAGTATTTTTGTTAAGCAGAATATAAATCAAAAATAAAAATAAGTGAAAAATCTCAGTGTGGCAGTTGTTGAAGATGAAGGTATTGTTGCAATGGATATTAAAAAGAGTCTTATTGCACTGGGATATAAAGTACCATTTGTTGCTGACTCCGGTGAATTGGTACTGGAAAACTTAAAATCTGTCAAACCTGATTTAATTTTAATGGATGTAGTGCTGAAAGGTGAGCTTGATGGCATTGAAACTGCAAAAACTGTTTACGAACTCTATAATATACCCGTTATATTTCTTACAGCTTTTGAAGATGAAAACACACTAAAGCGTGCAATGCAGCTAAATAACTACGGATTCCTCACAAAGCCGTTTGAAGACTCAATGTTAAAAGATGTAATACAGAGCCTTTTGACTGAATAATATTTCATCACAAGGGTTTTTAAATTAATTAAGAACAAAGCATATGTATTTTAACTTATGATTTGTTCTTTTTTTATATGCTTAAAATTTGAATGGTACCGTTACCTGTAAATTTATGTTTCTGCCCGGGTTCATTGCAAAATATTTGTACCTGCTTAAATGATCTGTATATTTTGTGTTAAGAAGATTATCAACAGAGATATTTAATGAAGCAATTGAATTTGCAATACTGAAATCTAATCCTGCACCCAATCCCAGCAAAGAATATCCTCCGGTTTGTGATTCAAGCGGGTCAATCTCATTTTGT
Source organism: Ignavibacteriota bacterium (assembly GCA_003820375.1). Classification (GTDB taxonomy): domain Bacteria; phylum Bacteroidota; class Ignavibacteria; order Tepidaquicellales; family OLB5; genus RPQH01. Next base: position 22,865 of record RPQH01000009.1, on the reverse strand, counting down.
GCTGATACAAACTTAGCTGTAAATCTGAAATATGGATTATATAGTGAATAAACATTACTGTTTTGAAGTTTAAGTTCGATAATATTTTTCATGGGAGGTGAAAACGGCAAAGCATTTCCTGTTGCCTCATTTTTGGTTATAACATAATCTCCGCTTGCTGTTAGTATCAGCCATTTCAATGGCTGGAATTGAAGATTATATTCATAACCAATAAATGTACTTTTACTTTGTTTAATATCAAATACAGGCAATGAGCCAAGAGTATCACCTGTTTCGGGATTGATAGCTGCAATATGCAATCCGGTTGGTGATGGATATATAAAATTATTTATTTCATTTCTGAATAATGATACCTGTACACTGAACATGTTATGATTAAATCTGATACCGGCATCCAGGTTAAGTGATTGCTCCGGTTTTGGTGTAGAATTTTCATTGATAGTTTTTAAACCTCTTTCATATCTACCTGTACCTTCATGTTCACCATTAACGAATAATTCAAACTCCGAAGGAGCACGCCAACCCCTGCCAAGATTAACAAATAGATTGATATTTTCTACGGGAGAATATGCACCGCCTATTGAGCCCGAAAATGCATCAAAGCTTAATGTTTGCGAATTGACAAGTTTTTCAGGATTACCTGAAGCATTATTTTCAAATATTGTTTCAAGAATATTCAACAACTTTCTATCATATCTTCCACCGGCGGAAAAAGAGAATTTCCTGAAATTGAATTTTTCCATAATAAAAATGCCAAACATATCCGAATTATAGTTTGGTATCAATTTTTCTGCTGCAAGCGATTCATTCTTTTGATATGTGAACGACAAGCCATAAGTGCCATTAATATTTTCACTCATATCATGATGAACTCTTAATGCGCCATCAAATGTGTGCATTTTAAGATACAAAGCAGTAATATCATTTTCTTTATCGTCCGGTGAAGCAAATTCTTTTCTAATCTGAAATTGATATGATAGCAATGGTTCGATTCTGAAATTCTTTCCGGTGTTAAATATTCCTTCTGCCTGGTATTGCTGTGTATTTAGTTTTTGATTTGGTTGTGCATTAGGATCTTCCAAAGGGTCTTCATGGATTTGCACTTCCCGGTTAAACATTTCTCCGCCTAATGTTATTTTACCAAAGCTTAAATTTAACCCAAGGTTTAAGCCGCTCTGAAATTCTTTGCTTGCTGTATTAAATAACTCGCCTCCATAAATAGTACGTATTCCTTCAGGAGTGTTGACATTGAACGTTCCTTCAGGCGTTTTAACATTCTTTGAATTTCTATAACCAAAATGTCCTTTTAATCCAAAAACTGATGTTCCAAAACCCAACCCAAGGTTACCCAAAACTGAGCTATTGACGGATTCTGTCCCTAATGCTGTTTCACCATAAAAAATTGTCTTCTTTCTACTTGAAAACTCCAGCGGTTTTGATATTACATTTATAGCACCGCCAATCCCATCAGAACCGTAAACTAAGCTTGCCGGTCCTCTTAATATCTCAATTGATTCAATATCAAATAAGCTTATTTCAGGAGCATGTTCATCACCCCATTGCTGTGATTCCTGTTTAACTCCATCATGAATAATCAGAACACTTTGTGAAGTCAATCCGCGTATTACAGGTTTGCCAATACCTGTTCCTGTGGATATATTATTTATTCCCGGAATATTTTCAATTTGCTGGGCTAAGTTTTGTTTCCTGTCTTTTTTTAAACTTCTACTGCTCAATGAAGTTATTGAAAATGAACTGTTATTTATATCTTCAGCATTAAAACTTCCGGTTACATCAATAGATGGAGTTTCAATCAAGCTTTCTTCAAGAACTACTATTAACGGTAAATGTTGATTTGAAGTATTTATGGAAATTGTACGGGATAAATAACCGGTTAATTTTAATGTAAGCAGATAATTACCTTGCAGAACGTTTGTAAATTCGAAGTTGCCATTTTTATCCGTAGTTGTTGAGATATTTAATTTTTCTATAATTACAGCTACGTATTCAAGCGGCAGACCTGTGTTTGTTGTTACTTGTCCTTTAATAGTATTGTTAGTACTTGTCTGTGCTGCAATGTTAGCAGTAAATAATATTAAAAATATTATGAATCGATATAATTTCATAGCTTATGAAAATTTTATTATTAATGATAAGAGTTATTCTTATCAAATTTTTTTATGAAAGAAAAAAGCTATGAAAGCGGGGGAGCTCGTGATGAAAGTAAATTGGAGTAATCCTGTGGAATTATAATTGTTTCAAAAGAAACAAATAATTTATCAAATTGCAGGTGTAAAGATTCAAATTTATTATATTCAACAGCATCGGATCTGACTGAATGGGTGAAAAAACAAACCTGACATCGGCTCTCATCGTTAACATTATCATGGTGATGGAAAAACTCACTGCTGCTTAAAACACAGGTAGTTGTGCCAAGCAGTAATATTATTATGTATTTAGTGATTATCTCCTTCATGGATTTTCAATATTAGCAAATTTCAACCGTACTTGCAACCTATTTTCCATAATAACAAAAATTTGATAAATTAATTCCATTAGTAACCGGAATAATGTTGTCAATAGTGTCTGTAATAAATGTCATCATTACGTTTTTTGTACAAAGAATAAATACTTGTTTTTACTTAACTAATCCCAAATTTCATTCTGGCACGTAGATTGAACTTATACATGCAATTGAATGAATGAATTAATAAATATCACAGGAGGATATTAAGATGAAACGTATAATTCTTGTTATAGCAGCTATTTTTACTCTAAATATGTTATCCTACTCACAACAGGATGATAAAACAGCTACAACAACGACGTATAATGGCAAAACTTACGGAATAAGTAACAAATCATACAACTATTTTTCAATAAGTCCGTCTGGTGGTGCTATATTCCCGTTACAGAACTTAAAAGAAAGTTTTAAGCCGGGCGCAACAATAGCACTGGATTTAGGATACAGGGTAAACAGAGAAGTGGGATTCTTTGCAAAAGTAGGTTATAACTTTATGTCTTCAAAAATAACAGGTGCTCCTGTTGGTTCATATTTAGAAGTCAGTGCAGGACCCAGATATTTCTTTACACATCCTAAATTAAAATCGGCTTTATTTGTTGAAGGTGGTGTAGGTGCTTATAATTTCAGACAGAATTCATATATTGCAGATCCTACAACACAGCAGCAGTCTGACCAGATAAATAATACAAGAGCCGGTGTGAATGCAGGTATTGGTGGTGTGTTAGCACTTACTAATTCAATAGATATCATGGTAAAAAGTAAATACCATGTAATATTTACACCGAATGCATCTTCAAGTTTCGTACAGGTACTTGGAGGATTGGAATTTAAATTCCGTTAAAATCATCCAATGTATGCTGACGAATATAATAAAGGGAGCTTTAGTGGCTCCCTTTTTTTTTATCGGATGTTTCAGGAGCATCAGATAATTGGATTAATTAAATTCCTTTTTCATAAACAAACTCTCCAAACTCTCCGAACTCTCCGAACCCTCTGAACTCTCCGAACTCTATGAACTCTAAAATGCATTTGCTAAATTAGATAATACCATTATATTACGACGTTGTTATTGCTGCATTTAAAAACTTTCTTCAATAAGCCAGAATGAAGAAAATATTTATTATAATTACTTTTTTCCTCTTCTTATCTGATATATCATACTCAATTGATACTGTTTCTACAAAATATTTTCCTTTGCAAATGGGAAATAGCTGGACATATTTATATTATAGTTATGGTGTTCCTTCTTTTACATTGAAGAAAACCGTTGCATCTAACTTTATCACGAATGGACATTTGTATTATATATTATTTGTTCTGAATAATAATTCCACATCTTACGCTGAAACTTTGAGAGTTGATTCAACAAATGGAAATTTGCTTAAACCGGGTGAGGGTTGTAGTTGGAGACCAAATGATATATTGAAAGATAGTCTTGCTTCAGGAGAATTGGATGCCTGTCTTTTTGGCTGCATACCTAATAATTTTATTATTTGTACTTCAGATTCCCTTTATTATAATAATTACGGATTGCACAATCTAATGAAGGAATTTAATAACACAAATGGTACATTAATTCATATTACCCATTATGTTAAAAACATTGGGAAAGTATATGATTATACAAGCTTAAATATGAATCCTCAATATTACGAAATGAAAGGTTGTAAAATAAACGGAGTAATATTTGGAGACACCGCATTAATTGGAATTTCATCCATTTCAACAGAAATCCCCAGTTCATATAAATTATATCAGAACTATCCCAATCCATTCAATCCAACAACAAAGATAAAATTTGATGTTCCTTCAGAAGTTAGAAGTCAGAGGTTAGAAGTTAGACTTATTGTCAATGATATTCTGGGAAGGGAAGTATCAGCGCTTGTAAATGAAGAATTAACCCCCGGTACTTATGAAGTTGAATGGGATGCAGCAAATTATTCAAGCGGAATTTATTTTTATACTTTATCAGCAAATAATTTCACACAAACTAAAAGAATGCTTTTAATAAAATAATAAAATAAAATGAAATCATTAACAAAACTTTTCCTTTTATTGGTTACAATTTCTATTATTCAAAGTAATAGTATATCTTCTTCTATTCCGAAAAATATTATTCCTTATACTAATAACCTTATTCCTATCCAGCAGGTTGAGTTTCTTGCACCCAATATCAGAACTTGGGTTTATAACACCGGTATAATTAATCAGGATAAGCGAACTGCTAATACACCGGGTTTTGAATGGCCAATAAACTCGGGAAAATTTGCTGTATATACATCAGGGCTTTGTATAGCGGCAATGGTAGGCGGACAGCTTAGAGAAGCAATGGCTTCGTATCAGGGAGAATATGCTCCCGGTTATGTAAATGATACAGGCAATTTCCCATATGCAGTAACGAATAGCACCTTTAAAGTATATAAAGTAAAAACAGGCGATAATGCAAATAACAATCCCGACTGGGCAAACTGGGGATTAATGGTTCCATTCGGAGCACCATATTATGATGTTAACCACAACAATATCTATGACCCGCAGATAGATTCTCCCGGTGTGAGGGGAGCTTATCAAACACTGTTTGTTTGTTTAACTGATGGATTTCCGGAAGAGCACAAAATTGGTGAAGGATTCGGAGGCGGTACACTGCCAATTTTTGCAGAAGTTCACATGACTGCATGGAGCTCAGGTATTCCGGGTCTTGAAGATGTTCAATATCTTAAATATGAAATATTCAACAGAAGTAAACAGCCATGGAACTCAACTTACTTGTCTTTTGTCGCAGACCCGGACCTTGGGGGTGTAGAAGATGATTACATTGGCTGTGATACGAATCTTAGATTAGTATTTGACTACAACGGTGATAATATGGATACAGGAAATTATTCTTATGGTGCAAATCCTCCTGCAGTTGGCTTTACATTACTTGATAATGCAATAAATAAAAGTGTTAATCCTCCTATAGACCTGAAAATGTCATCGTTTACATATTTTACTAATACAAGTACTCCGGGACCTGCATGTGAGAAAGACCCAAACGGCGAAGAGGCCCCTGCTTATTATATGATGAAGGGATTAAAGAAGGATTTAACACCATGGGTAATTCCTCCGGGCGGTATAAACAGAGTTAATAAGTTCTGTTATAGTGGTGACCCTGAAACAGGCATAGGCTGGAATGAAGGGCCTCCCGGTAACCCAACAGGTTCCATTCAGAACTGCGGCGGACCAAATATTTATAATGGAAGCGGTGTATATGTAAATCCGGTGGGTGACAGAAGACTTATCGTTTCATCAGGAGCAGAAAATTTCACTGTTGTTCCGCGGGAGAAACAAACTATGACAATTGCACAATTTATTGCCCGAGGCAGCAGTAATTTAAACTCAGTTACAAAGCTTAAGCAAAAAGCCCAGTTTATAAGAAATCTTTATGTAATTGGTATTGAGAAAAAAAGTACAAACACTCCTGAATCATATAAATTATATCAAAACTATCCAAACCCGTTCAATCCGACAACAAAGATTCGTTTTGAGATTCCCCTCTTGAAAGGAGTGCCCGAAGGGCGGGGGGTGTCTGTCAAACTTATTATTTACGATATTCTCGGAAAAGAATTAACTACACTTGTCAATGAGCAATTAAATTCGGGTAAATATGAAGTTGAATGGAACGCGAATAATTATCCAAGCGGGATTTATTTTTATACATTACAAACTAAATCATTTAGTCAAACAAATAAAATGGTCTTACTAAAATGAAAAAAATCCTTTTTGTTTTAATCGTATCAGGTTCATTAATAAATGCTCAATGGCTGCGGCAATATCCTCCATCAAATATCGATTTGATACTTTCAATTGATTTTGCCGGAAGCAGTATTGGTGCTGCAGGAGGTTGGCAATCTGGTTTTACAGGAAGTGCGGTTTATACTACAAATGCCGGTCTTAACTGGGTTGCGGCAGTTGTACCTGATTCTTCACGTTCGCTGGTAAAGCTTCAATTAATTGATAATAGCACTGGGTATATAGCAGGTGCTTATAACATTTATAAAAATGATATCAGCAGCAATAATTTTAGAAGTAAAGAAAACAGAATTCTTCCTGTTCAAGTGCAAAGATATTATGAGCAGATTGGAATTACAGGTTTAGCGGAATCATATAAAGGTTTATTCCTTAAAACAACAAACGGAGGAAAGACATGGTTTACTTATGGAAGTCTTCCTTCAAATGTATATTACCTTTTAGGAATGTGCTTTATTAATGCGGGTACAGGCTTTGTAACAGCTTCGTTAAATTATTCCGGAGGAGTTCAATGCTCAATAATGAAGACTACAAACGGCGGTCAAAGCTGGAACAATATTTATACAATGGATTCAGTTGATTTCAACAACATTTTTACTATTGATGGTATAAATATATTCGCAGGCGGATGGCAAAGGGGTAACTTTAATCAGCATAATGGATTTATTCTGAAAAGCTCAAACGGAGGAAATAGCTGGGGCATTCAGAGTTTCCCTGCTGACGGAGCCTTTTATGACATTAGTTTTACAAATTCATCTACCGGATATTCTATAACAAGTGATACTTCAGATAATGCAATTATATACAAAACTACTAATACCGGAATAAACTGGACAAAATTAAGTTTGACAGCTCCATCTTGTTTTTTTGAAGCTGTGGAATTTGTAAAAGGGACAGGTACCGGTATAGTAATAGGAGAAAAATTTGGCTCTAATTGGGTTGAAAAAATGCTAATATATAAGACTACCAATTATGGCACTAACTGGACCTATTATTATATACCTGATACTTCTAATTTACTGCACAGCATAAGCATTATTGATATTAATAACTGGTATATAGCCGGAGGTGATACGTATGCAAATGCTATAATATTTAAAACAACAAATGGAGGTAATCCGATAGGCATTGAGCCAATATCGGGCAGTGTCCCGGATATATTTGAACTTTACCAAAATTATCCAAATCCATTCAATCCAACAACAAAGATAAAGTTTGCTGTACCGTCAAAAGTGAAAAGTGAAAAGTCAAATGTCAAAATTTTAATTTACAACATGCTTGGAAGGGAAATAGCTGCTCTTGTTAATGAACAATTACAAGCGGGTACTTATGAGGTAGAATGGAACGCTTCAAATTATCCAAGCGGGGTTTATTTTTATACATTGACCACTAATAACTTTACACAAACGAAGCGAATGGTCTTAATAAAATAATTTTTCAAATAATAACTGAAAGGAGTAAATCTGATGATTAAAAGATTTAATGAATCTGTTTTAATCCTGTTTATTCTCTTTTCCGGTTTTACTGAGGTTCAATCACAGGTATTCTGGAATGAAGTTACGACTCCAGTATCGACACCATTAAGATGTGTTTCAAATATTAGTGGTTATGTAGCATGGGCTTGCGGTGCAAATGGTGTTGTATTGAAAACAACCGACATGGGATATACCTGGGTTAATTATACAGGTAACGGAATTCCTACAACTTATACTCTTATCAATATTTTCGGAATTGATATACTCACCGCCATTGTTGCCGGTTATTCCGGAACTACTACCTTTGCTTACAGAACTTCTAACGGCGGAAGCAATTGGACCCAGGTTTTTACTCAAGCTAATGGATTCATAGATGGTGTCTGGATGACATCAGCTCTAAATGGTTTCATGGTTGGTGACCCCGTACCTGCAGCAGGCGGCCGCTGGTCTTTGTGGAAAACTACGAATGGGGGTATTAACTGGGATTCAACCGGATTGCATTTGCCGGGAGTAGGTTCGGAATCCGGATGGAACAGTTCTTTTTGGATACAAAACACAAAGATTTGGTTTGGAACCAACAGCAGTAAAATTTATTATTCATCAAATTATGGTTTAAATTGGACTGCTCAAACAACATTCACAGATGTAAACTGTTACTCAATATGTGTTGATACCACAAACACAGGATTAGCAGGAGGCAATACTGCTTTAATGCGTACAACAAATGGAGGTGTTAACTGGGGAGCATTAACAGCACCGGGGACGGGAAGTATAAATGGAGTTGCTATTGCAAAACAATATATGAATGCTGCCTGGTATATAAGAAGCGGGAATACAATTTATTTTTCCTATTACCCTTTTATTTCTTGGACTCCACAATACACAACTTCATCGGGCACATATAACCATATTGCTGTATACAGGCAGCCAAACTTCGGTGCCGGCATGATATATGCAGTAAAATCCAATGGTGGTATTACAAGGGGTAACTTTATAATTGAAGGTGTGAAAATATTATCCAATGAAATTCCTGCATTGTTTAAAGTGTACCAGAATTATCCCAATCCATTTAATCCTCAAACAAAGATTAAGCTTGAAGTACCATTGCTTAAAAGCAATATACAGGGTGAAGTTAGAGGTGCTTTGATAAAAATTAAAATATACGATGCACTGGGCAGGGAAGTGGAGCAGGTGCTTGACCAGATTACTCAGCCGGGAGTTTATGAAGCTGTATGGAATGGTACTAACTATCCGTCGGGAGTTTATTATTATATGGTAACTATAGTTGACCCGCAAAACTCTGCAGTGGATTACAGAGAAACAAGGAAGATGGTTTTATTAAAGTAAGGACATTTTTAAAGGAATTAAATATTATAATATTTTAAATAAGCATAAATAAATTCAACCAGATTTTAGTAGTTTCAAATCTTAATTATTTAATAAACAAAATGGAAATGTTTTATGAGTTATTCCGGAACAGGAAGAAATCTATTATAACAATTTTCTCAGTTTCATTCCTACTCCGATTAATTGCAATTTTATTGTTGGGTGAAATACACAAACCACAAATGTGGGAATTCGGCATATTAGCAAGAAATCTTTATAATGGCATTGGATATTCATTCAATATTTTGGATTTTAATGAAACAATATATACTCCTGTAGTTTCAGCTCATATGCCCCCGGGGCTTGTTTACATCTTTTTATTTTTTTATGAGCTTTTCGGCATTAATTCTGTATCTTATTTTTCAATATTATTATTTAATTCTATTCTAGGTTCTTTATCGTGTGTTATAATTTATCTTATAGCAGAGAGAATTTATGATAATAGAACAGCAGTATTATCCGGTTTGTTTGTTGCAATATCCCCAATTTTTATTTTTTCTACAATTAATTATAACTCAATAATAATATATCATTTGGCTCTTGGATTAATCTTTTTGTATTTTTTAAAAACCTATAACGAAAAAAGTAATTTAAAAAATGTAATTCTTCTTTCATTAAGCATAAGCCTTATTTTATACTTCAGAAGTGAAATGCAGTTATTAATGATATTGGTTGCCGGAGCTTTTCTTTTAAAGAAAAAATTTGTTTATTGCTTATTAATATTAATTATACCAGGAATTTTATTTTTACCTTGGACATATAGAAACTACATTGTTTTCGGAACTTATATTCCAACCACTACAAGCTTTGGAGTGAATTTTCATATTGGTCATAATGATATTACCAATGGTTCACAATGGCTAAATGGCACAAATAATTTGCCTATTTACTGGACTGATAAGCTTGGTGAAAAATTGAAAAAGCTCCCGATAGATGACCGGCTTGAAATAAATGCCGGTAATTTAGCAATAGAAGAAGCACTAAGTTTCATTAAAGCCAGTCCGGGTAAAGATATGATTAATTCAGTCCGAAAACTATTTTATCTATGGATAATAGATCCGAATAATTCTAAATCCATGAATCCACTATATATACTATCTTGGTTCGTAACTCTAATGCTATTTATAATTGGTTATATATTTTCAAAAAAGGATAAAGAAATTAGTTCGAAGCTGAAGTTTATCAATATTTATTTATTAATGATGATGGCTGTAGTTGTTGTATTTTTTACTATTTCAAGATATCAAATTCAGATGTCTTATCTAATGATTCCGACTGCAATGTACGGATTAAATAAACTATTTGAAAAAATAAATAAACATAAAAAAAATCAAAAAACGGCTGACACCAAAATGCTAAATAAGGAAAAATATTATGAAAAAGTCAGTTAGTTTCTGAAAATAATATATATAATATCAATTTATTTAGAAGCATTAGAGCCGATAAAACAGGGAAGTGGAACAAGTGCTTAACCAGATTACTCAGCCGGGTGTATATGAAGCTGTTTGGAACGTTACCAACTTCCGTCGGGAGTTTATTATTATATGGTAACTATTGTTCACCCTCAAAACTCTGCATTGAATTACAGGGAATCAAGGAAAATGGTTTTGGTAAAATAAATTCAACGTTACATATTACTGTATATTCAAACTTATAGTTATTAATATATCAATTATTATAAAACAATTTCATTGCAGTATCACCATTTGCCGTAATATTTATGCTTTTACTGCCATCCACAGATGCATAAGTAGTGCAGTTTGGGTCTGTATTACATCCATATATGCCTAATATAGATTTTCTTTGTGAAGCCTGATATGGTGTATATACCCAGGTAACAGCAGCAAGAAAAGTACGGGCAGGAGCTGACGACATACCAAAATCAGCTGTATAGATTCCATTCTTTTTTTCAGGAGACAGTGACAGTGTAAATACCGGAACACCATTATGAAACGCTTCACTATTGTTTTCAAATAACAACACTGCAAAATAACCACCTGAAGAGGGATTCAGTTCGCTTGTACCGGTGAAGGTCACCGTTCCTGAAAGATCCGGACCATGGCTTCCATAATCATCACAGCTTTGAAATATAAATAAGAAAGTAAGAATAATAAAATTGAAAATGATTTTATAATATGGCATATCTGTATTTTTCTAAAGTTGATAACAATTAAATCAAAAAAAATAATTGGACTTGCATCAACACAAAAAAATTGAATGTTGTTTTACGAAAGAATTTATTTAGAATAATACAAATTAGCTTATTTTTCTAAAATGTTTAAGGTTCTAAAAAGCAGTACTAAGTTTCCAACTTAAAGTAATAGGAGAAAATTACAAAGCCCTGAAGGGACCTTCCCAACAGGGCTTTGTTTTATTAACTGTACAAATGTGTTGACTGCTTAATCAACCATGTCCGATATCTTAACCAGGTTTGCTTGGTATTTAAGCTTTTTGAGTTTAGTGATGTCTTTTTTAGCAGACTTTGGTATTTCATAAAGTCCTACCAGTACCTTATATGCATACAAGTCAGTATTCGAAGCCGCATCTTTGTATTTTAGCTCTTCCAGATAGATTGTCATGAACCCGTCTCTTTCAAGACGTCCTATTGTTCTATCGGCAAGCGATTTATCGCTGAAGGTCCCTACTTCTACTGTGTATCCCTTAACTACCGTAACCTTATTGGTTAAATCGAAGAATTGTATTAATGTGTCAAGGTTTTTTATTTGTTCTTCACTTGACTTGTCTTCGTCGGTCTTAGGGGTTATTACTTTGATCTTGAGTGTGCCTTCTGTATTAAGGTTCTTATTTATCTCAAAATCAGTAGATGAACCATCTTTCGAATTGAACTCCAAAAAGATTTTAGAATCTGCGCTAAGTTGTTTCTCCACTAATTCAGTTGTTTTGAATTCGGAGGTATCAAGCTGTGATTCATCAATTATCTCATAAGGATCAATTCCTTGTCTGAGCAAATCGGCTTCTTCCTCAGTTACCTGTTGAATTTGGACACGTGCAGTACCGCCCATCTCAATCATTTCTTTTGCTGCTTTCGACAGGTCAATAATACGTCCTCTTATGAAAGGACCCCTGTCATTGATACGGACTACTGTATAGAGATTATTTCCAAGATTTGTTACCTTCAGAAGGGTTCCGAAGGGTAAGGTTTTGTGAGCTGCTGTGAGTTCATTAGTGTCAAACCGTTCACCGCTGGCGGTTTTTCGACCATGAAAACCAGGACCATACCACGAAGCCTCACCTATCTCTACAAAACTTGAAGCGGTAGGATCTCCACTGGGTAGTGCCGCTGTTGAGAATTTGGCTGTTAGCACGAGCTGTACAGTTAAAAAAAAGAGAAACGACAAGGTTTTGGTTTTAAGCAAATTATCTCCTTTCTCGGATTGTTATTAAATCACTGTCCTATCTTATATAAATACATACCAACACACGGACAGCGCGTTATTGCTCAAAGCTTTCGCAACTTGGAGCGTTTTCTTTTTTTTATTGGGTTTATATACCCAAACTTGTTAAAAGAACGATCTTTTTAAGATTCGTCAGATTTGTACTCTTCATCTGATATATCAAACCAGCTATGGCTTGTTATATCTCACACATCAAAGCTTACATTGCACATTACAAATCTCAGGTCTTTACATTGTCACATCTTCTTTTGATGATAATGACTTAATATTTTTTTTTACCGGGGGCATATTGATTATTTTATTATCACCGCCGATAAAAGTAAGCCAGTTAAACTTATCATTTCCGTTTTCTACTATGTCGTAGAATGCACTTTGCAATTCTTTTGTAATCTTTCCGGGAATACCATTCCCAATAATACTCTTATCAACCGAGCGAATCGGTGTAACTTCTGCTGCAGTACCTGAGAAAAACATTTCATCGGCTATATACAGCATTTCACGCATTATATTAGTCTCTTTTACTTCGTATCCCATATTTCTGGCAAGCTCAATAACAGATTTCCTTGTCACGCCTGCTAAAATTGAATTTGATATCTGTGGTGTAAAAATTGTGCCTTCATATACTACGAATACATTTTCTCCGCTTCCTTCACTTACGTATCCGTTCAAATCTAGTGCAATACCTTCGGAATATCCGTTTACAATTGCTTCCATTTTAATTAGCTGGCTGTTCATATATGCACCGCCGATTTTCGCCATTGTTGGCATGCTGTTGGGTGCACTTCTTCTCCAAGATGACACACATACATCAATACCTGTTTCAATAGCACCTTTCCCTAAATATGAACCCCACTCATAAGCAGCAATGGTCAAATCTACCGGGTTATTTAAAGGATTAACTCCTAAATCATCAAAACCTCTGTAAGCAATAGGGCGTATATAACAAGCATCAAGATTATTCACCAATATTGTATCAATTATTCCCTGGTTAATCTCTTCATGTGAATAAGGTATCTCAGCTCTGAAAATCTTAGCCGAATTTATAAGCCGTTTTGTATGTTCATCAAGACGGAAAATAGCTGAACCGGCTTTGGTTTTATAGCAGCGTATACCTTCAAAAAATGAAGAACCATAGTGCACAACATGAGAAAGCACGTGAATCTTTGCATCAGCCCAATCAACAAACTCGCCGTTCATCCAGATTTTTTCAACTGCTTTTACTGCCATCTGATTTAAAAGATTTAGTTATTAAAGATTCTTACTGTAAATTCTGTATGTCTTATAAATATGTGCACCTAAATTTTCAGCCGTTTGTCTCATAGCATAGTTATCTTCAAGCACCCAGGAGATCTCAGCTCCCTTAACTTTTTTCCTGTTACCTTCTTTTATTGTTTCAAGATAAAACACAGAGTCGATCCCCTTTTTCTGATATTCGTGTCTGACACCCATAATCAGTACACGAAGTATATCAGTCTTATTCTTGCCCATTAGCAGCTTGAAAATCCCGAACGGTAGAATTCTACCGTTCATAGTTTTCAATATCTGGTTAATATTAGGCAGCGTGAGAGAAAATCCGGCCGGTTTCCCGTCTATTTCTGCAAAAAAAACAATATTCGGGTCAACAACCTGTTTTAAACTTTCACCCATATAATCAAACTCTTCAGATGTTATAGGAACAAAACCCCAATTCATATCCCAGGCATCGTTATAAATATATTCAACTTTTCTAATCTCATTTTCGAGATCTTTCAATTTAAGTGTACGGGTAACAATATTATATCTTTTTTTGATAAGGTTAGCCATACGTTCAAGCTTAGCCATCATTTTCTCATCATTTATAACATCAGACGATATGAAATACGCATACAGGTCTTTTTCCTTATCAAAGCCAAAACTTTCAATTCTATTTGCATAAAAAGCCGGGTTATATGGCATCAGCATCACAGGAGACGAGTCAAATCCGTCTACCAGCAGTCCGCACTCATCATTAGTTGATGGATTAACAGGACCAACTATCTTATCAAAACCCCTGGATTTACACCAATCACAGGCTGTATCCAGCAATAAATCGGAAACATCTTCATTGTCAATTGTCTCAAAAAATCCAAAAAACCCTGTTTTATCGTTATGAAACTTGTTATGATTATCGTTTTTAATAGCCGCAATTCTTCCAACCAATTTCCCGTCTAACTCAGCAAGAAACAGTTCTATCTCAGCATGTTTAAAAAAAGGATTTTTCTTGGGATTAAGATTATTCCGAACATCAAAAATTAGTGGAGGCACCCAGTATTTGTCATCTTTATATAAAGTCCAGGGCAGCTTTATAAAGCTCATCCTGTCTCTATCGTTTTCAACCTTGCGAATTTTTAACAAATTTACTGGATAACTGGATTATTAATTATTAATCTGTGTAATATATTAGTTTATCGAATAAGAATCAATGAATTCATTAATGCACAAGGATTTGGAGTATAGTTCAATATCATGCTGGATTGCATCGGGTTTTAAAATCTCTTTTTATATATTTTTGGCATGACAAAGAACTATTTTCTATGAATCTTATAATGAAAAAAAGGGTTAAAAAATTCCCTCAAGATAGTGTTTTTTTTGAAGCAAGAACAGCTTCCTTATTCAATTTTTTTATCACAATTTGTAAGTATTTTCATTTAAGTTGTGATATGAAAAAGGGTAACATAATTGATTGAGAGACGCCTCTCAGTTTAATACAACATAAAAGATATTGGCCTTGGGTTCTTACCAACTTTTGATAACAAAAACTAAAAAGGATGCCACATGTCTGCTAAATCAGAACAGTTACAGCCCAGACAACGGCAATTCATCCGGAGGGTTGTTCATAGCAGTGAACTGCCTGCTTTTGAGTTGTTACGACTGCACACTAGTTCGCTCTGGAGAAATTGAGTACCCGGATGTCAGTATTCATAATTTGAAGCCACACGGATGTTTATTTGCTTCTATGATGATATTATGCTTTTTTTTAATTATTTTATATGCGTCAACATTTTAAACCCAAAAATTGAAAAGCAATAAAGTACTATTTATCGTTTTAATATTGTTCGGATTCGTTTTAACCGGAAAGCTGTATTCACAGGACAATTGGTGGAAAGAGAAAAAATACAGGTCTGAAGAAAAAAGACAAAAATTTTTAAACTGCAAGAATGTATTTATTAATATTGGCGAGGGTTTGAACTATGCTAACGTATATGCACTGACCCCATATTTTGGGACTGATGTTTATTTAAATATTCTTGATAATGAGAAAGGATATTACAGCTACGAACAAACAAGATTAATCATCGATAATTTTCTGACCAATAATGCTGTTTATGAATTTAGCTGGCGGATATCCAGCCGATCTGAGAACTATGCCTTTGCAAGCGGAAAATATAAATATAAAAGAAACGGATATTTAAATAGTTATGACTTCTCTGTGTCTTTAAAATACATTAATGGCGGGTGGTTAATTGACCAAATAATTATTAATTAGGCGTTTTGCTTAATGTGGAATAAAGTCAATAATACTGAATGGTATCTTAAGGGATTACTGATAATATCTTCAGTAATTGTCTTATGTATTATAATATCTGTAATTGCCCAGGGTTTTTTTAATAGTTCTATTAATAACGACTGGAACAGAATTTCTGTTGAAAAGAACAACCTTATAAAAGACGAGTGTACCTCATTATTTAATTTTTATCAGGCGAAAACTCTTAATTTTGCTAACCTTACAGTAAAAAACAAACGTCTCCTTTCTTATTTTGCAACTCAAAATACCAAGAAATCATACGAAACCCTTCTTGATATGGAACATATCAATGAATACAACGTAGAGATGTACAACAGCCGGCTCGAGTTATTCCTTTTCAACGGCAGGCAATTGAATCCTGATATTTCTGAACTTAAGAGAGCTTTAAACGGAGATAAATTTTCTGTTGTAAAGGAGATTGGTTTTTACACATATATAATAGTGTATGTTCCAATATATTCTTTAACCGATACTTCTAACAGTAATGCAAAATCAATATATGATGGTGTTCTTGCAACCGCAATACTGCTGGATATAAAGTATAATATAAAGAACAATTTCTTCAGTAATTTAGGAATTACCCAGGAAATATATGACCGCCATAATACTAATGTAGAATTTGATTTTAAATCACCGGCAAATTACTCGTTTATTGCAGACTCTGCCTTAATTAAGGAAAAAGATCAGTACAGTTTAACCAATATAGTTGGAGACACAATAGGGAAGATTTACATACCCCGTCTCGATAAGTCATCCTATATACTAAAAGTTAAGGAGCAGTTTTCCGGACTTCTTGATATTCTTGTTTTCATGCTAAACCTGACCATAATTCTAATTGTATCACACCTTATTCGTAATATTAAGTGGAATATACTGAAGGGTTTGATTATAGTTGTATTATTACTGTTGTCAAGATTTTTATGGCTGGCAATTGATTTTCCCGCACAGCTTATTGATAATTCAGGAGCAGGAATATTTTCACCCTTACATTATGCCTCGGGGTTTGGATATGGTATCGCCCGCTCATTAGGGGATTTTTTAATTACTTCTATACTTGTCTTAATATCTTGTGCTTATATAGTCTCGCTGGTCATAGATTCATACAAGAAAGATTCGGTTAAAAATCATTATTTGATAAATATTGCTATTATCTTGTTTTCTGTAATTGCATTCATTGCTTTACTGCAATATTACGGGGTTATTATACAAAGCCTGGTATATGATTCTAATTTTAAATACTTTGACCATTCTCAAATTTTTCCGACAGAGCAGCCGGAATTAATTGGTGTCCAATTCGCAATTATTGCTTTATCCATTTCCCTTCTTTTAATATTGTTCTCATGTTCACTAATTGTCAGCAAGTACCTGGCAAAATATATAGCATTCAACAGATTTTTAAGGAAATACCCTGTTATTTTAGTTTCCGGAATATTTATCTTAATCAGTTTAATAATTGAAATATTAAACGGTCCGGTATTTGAGCTTTCAATGCAATTAAACTACCGGCTGTTAATAATTGCACTTACAAGTATATTCACATTTTATATTCACAGGCAGTTAATTATTAAGCGTAATTACAGGTTTAATTCTACTCTTAATTTTTCAATTTTAATACTTGCCTGTATTATCTTTGTTCCGGTTATTTTGCTCAATAAAATATCATCACAGGAAAATAAATATCTTGAGCTTCTTTCAAGAAGGATTTCTGAAAAAGCAGATGATAAGATAATAAGCTTAATAATGTCAAGTATTGAAAATGTATCCGAGACGCCTAATTTTGAATCCGATCTTTCCAATAAGAATAAATATTCAAAGCTTGCATTTAATATATGGAGTAAAAGCTCACTTTATACTGAAGACTTAAATACAGCGGTATTTGTGCTTGATACTAACAAGAGGGTAATTAGTGATTTCAATATTAATCCCTCGGAATTGATATCAGACAGCGTAGTAAATTTTGCAGCACGGAGCTTTATGAAAAACAGGTTATCCATCATGGAACCGGAAGAAGAAAGCTCAGAGGAGATAATAGATGATGCAGAAGAGGAAATGCTTCAGGGAAGAGTTATCCAGAATAAAGAAATGAAATTCTATTGCGGAATAAAACCAATTGAAAAGGCAAACCTTATACGCAGTAAATACCGGCGTTTGCTTGGATATCTTGTAATTGCTGCTCAATATGATGCTAAAAATTACCTTTCTCAATCAGGCATGCAGATATTTAAGAACTTTTCACGCGATAATATTATAAATAAATTAACTTCTACGCCTGTAATTTCCGAATTTTCTGACGGCGAAATGGTAAGCTCTAATAATAAAGATATATCACGTTCTCTTAATAAATCCCTGGACTTATTCCGTGAGAGTGTAAAAGATAAAATAGACAAATCATCTTTCCGTTATGACCAGGTTGAAAATCAGTTATATAAATCGTTTTATATATTAAGCCCTCAAAAAATGGGCAAAAATGAGATTGAAAAGATATATGTTGTGAGTATTAAGATAAATGATTTCGGACAAACAACATTTTTCGTCTTCAAGTTTTTGATTTTCGTAGTTGTGTTGTACCTGATATTTATCTTCATATATCTTTCGTACAGAGTAAGCAAATACCTGATGTATTCGAAGTATACAAGTACTTTTAAATTTGGCTTCAGGGAAAAGATATTTGTATCTTTTATAGTAGTATCGGTTATTCCTATCATTGTGCTTGCAGTTTACAGCAGGGAGTTTGTTAAAGATAAAAACAGTGAATTTGACAGAAGCCAGATGGTTTCAGACCTGAGAATAATTGAACAATATATAAAGCAAAAAAATCCTTTTCCTGATTTTTCCAAGTATTCATCATCCGGCATTGATTATACTTCGCTTCCGAATATTTTCGGCAAAGGATTTTCTGAATCACATAAGAATTTTAATCTGTATATTAAAACACGGCTTGTGTCAACAACAAATGAAGAGCTATATAAATCTGATTTAATAGATGAGCGTATCAGCGGTACAGCTTTTTATAATATTGCTCTGCTCAAAAAGGACTATTATATGGAGAACCAGGATGTAGGCTCTCTCACTGTTGTTGTAGGTTATAAGCCTATATATGATAATTTTAATAACCTTATCGGTATTCTGTCATCTCAATCAGTATTCAAGCAAAATGAAATAAACCAGGAACTTACCGAAAACCTTGTTTACATTTTCGGAATATATTTTGTAGCCGTGATATTTCTTGTGATAATAGTTAACATACTATCATATACTATTTCCAATCCAATAATCAAGCTGCAGAAAGCAACAGAACAGCTTTCAAAAGGTAATATTGAGATAGAAGTAAAATCAGACAGTAAAGATGAAATAGGAGAACTTGTCCGTTCTTTTAATGTAATGACAAAAGAGCTAAAGCGTTCTCGCGCAGAGCTTAAACGTGTTGAGCGTGAATCTGCCTGGAGAGATATTGCAAGACAGGTAGCGCATGAAATAAAAAATCCTTTGACGCCAATGAAGCTGGCTATACAGCATTTATTTTATGCTTATTCACACGGCTCGAAAGATTTTAAATCAATTTTACAAACGACAAATCGCTTGATAATAGACCAGATAGAAACGTTAAATAGAATAGCGACAGAATTTTCGGATTTTGCAAAAATGCCAAGCAGGAATTACGAAGTATTGGATATTGACTCAATACTTAATGATGTAGTAAAGCTGCTGAACAGTGAAGGCAAAATTTATTTGATAATAGATTCACGGAACAAAAACAATAATGTTATAGGTGATAAAGATGAAGTTAAAAGAGCTTTTATTAATATCATCAGAAATTCAATACAAGCAACCGATGAAAAACTGTGTAATCACAAAGACGGTCATATTAACATTGAAACTATCAAAAATAACGAATATTATTCAATTACAATAAAAGATAATGGTGTTGGCATGGATGAAGAGACTTTACAGCAATTATTTGAGCCATACTTTTCTACAAAATCTTCCGGTATGGGATTAGGCTTGGTTATTACTAAAAAAATTATCGACGATATGAAGGGTAAAATATTTGTCAAAAGTGAAGAAAAAAAAGGTACAGAAGTAGAGATAAGATTTCCTATTTCAGCAATAGATTAATTTGTTATAGCTGTTCTTATAATATGTAATAAAACACTTACAGAAATTCTAAATACAGTCATATATTTATTTACATATTATAAGAAAAGCTATAAAAACCCAAAATTAATTTAATACACAAGGAGGAAAAATGTGTAAAAGAAATACAATCTTTACTGCTGTTTACTGTATATTATTTGTGCTAACCTGTACAGGTGCTTTACATTCCCAAGGTGTTACGGATGAATATGGTTATACAATTGGCGGCAATTATGTACTGAGCGGATTAAATAGCTTTTCATCATACGCTAACATTCCACATAACAATATGTTCAACCAGCCGGCACATGGTACAATAGAAATGTGGATATATCCGGTAAATGGTTCTGCATTCCAAACATTGCTTGCAAAAGGACCCAATGAGGCGTCTTCATTCCTGTTTGGTATTCAAAGTTCGTACCTGCGTTTCAAGATTGGTGCTACTTTATTTTCTAATACCGCAGGTACTACTATCCCAAATAACCAATGGACACATGTTGCGGTAACGTGGTCCTCAGTATCTTATTTTACAGTTAATTTTTATGTAAATGGTGCTTTAAGCGGAAGTGCTCTTAATCTTAACGCTACATGGGTTAATAACGCTGATGCTATTAGAATTGGTGCAAACCAGTACAATTATAACCAGCCATTCAATGGTAAAATAGATGAAGTACGATTCTGGAATGTGGTGAGATCTGCATCACTTATTGCTGCAAACCGCTTTACCGGAATTGGAGATATCACAGGTGCTAATACGAACAGTGCAATTACATCAGGCTATAACTATGCAGGATTGGTTTCTTCATGGACTTTTAATAATACATCTTCTGTAATTGATGGTATCAGCGGTTTTAACGGTACATATGTTGGTTCCGCAGTTGCAACATTTCAGGATGCTGGCATACCGATGCCTTATAACATTGCTATGATGTTTCCGGGCGGAACACAAGATTATCTAGTTATTAACACTTCGACTTTATATAATCAAACAGGGGATGGCTCTATTGAAATGTGGATAAAACCCTCATCGTTTTCTAAAGACCAGACATTGATTTCAAAAGGAGCAACAAGCAGTACAATTACTTTTCTGTTTGGAATTTCAAGTGCAGGCAAGCTTTTGTTCAGGACTGCCAGCAATGCTATCGCAAGTACAGGTCCGTCACTTGATATCAACAAGTGGAATCATGTGGCTGTTGCATGGAGCACATCAGGCAGTTTCTTTAACATCAATTTCTTCCTCAATGGAAATATAAATGGTGCAACAGTGCAAATTCCCAATTTAATGCCGATAAATACCAATAATATTTATATCGGCAGTTCTCAGGCACTTCCTAATTCAGCTTTTACCGGATATATTGATGAAGTAAGGTTGTGGAATCCTACATTGAATGCATTTGCAATACAAAACAATATGTTTGTATCGTCAAGAGTAATACAGGCAAACAGCAGTTTATTGGCTGCTTATATTTTCGATGGTAATCTGAATAATTTAACCAATCAAGCCGGAATAAATGCATCACTAAATAATGGCGGAACAAACAACAGCAGGTTTAGCGGATATATAAGTGAAACTAGCACAGGATATTTTCCTACAACACTTTGCGCACATACAACAACTATAAACAGGGGTGGAAGTCCAAATTCTTTCCCGATTGGATTTAGCAGAAGTTCAGATTATATTTTAATCCCTGATAACAATACTTCAGGTATTACCGATTCAATATTTGTTACAAATCCTACGGGTTCATTGTTTAATATAGAAGTATTTCTTTCTATTGAACATACGTATGTGGGAGATCTAATCGTATCACTTCAGGGACCAAACGGTATATCAAAAATATTATTGAATCGTAACGGGGGTGCTTTAGACAATGTACTGACATTTGTCGGCGATGCATTCGCGAACCTGCCGAATGCGGCCAATTATTATCCTCCCTGGGCATTCATTAAACCTATGGATCCCATGGGTACTTTTAACGGTTCAACAATTCAGGGAACATGGATACTAAAATGTATTGATGCAGCAGCCACCAATACCGGAGCATTAAAAGGATGGGGTGTAAGATTAAATTATTCTGTTAATATTGAAAAAACATCTGAAATAATTCCAACAAAATTTCAATTATCACAGAATTATCCCAATCCGTTCAATCCTGTCACCAATATAAACTTCGACCTGGCAAAGAGTACTGATGTGAAAATTACATTATTCGATATGCTTGGCAGGGAAGTGAAAGTTATAGCTAACGAATTTAAAAATCCCGGAAGCTATACTTTGAAATTTGACGCAAGCACACTTGCATCAGGTACTTATTTCTATAAAATTGAAGCAGGGGAGTTTACAGACGTGAAGAAGATGGTTTTAATAAAATAGAACCATAGATTACACCAATAAAGCAGGTTTCTCAGATTAAAAAAGGCGGTTTCAATTAAACCGCCTTTTCTATTTCTGTAATATTAATTCTCTATTTGTAATCAGTACTGTCCCATTAGAAGTCAAATAAAAACAGTTGTTTATCATCAACACCTGTATTATTATTGGGAACATAGTTTATAAATAGTTCATTTAACAGTTGTTTAGAGAAAACATTTACACT
>RPQH01000008.1 GCA_003820375.1 Ignavibacteriota bacterium | reverse complement strand
TGGTAGCAAGATTGACAATGGAACGAAAGAATCCCGAAGGGATGACATTATGGTAACAAGATTGACAATGGAACGAAAGAATCCCGAAGGGATGACATTATGGTAACAAGATTGACAATGGAACGAAAGAATCCCGAAGGGATGATATAATGGTAGCAAGATTGACAATAGAACGAATGAATCCCGAAGGGATGATATTATGGTAGCAAGATTGACAATGGTACGAAAGAATCCCGAAGGGATGATATTATAGAAAAATCTTCAAACAAGAGTTGAAAAAAAACATTTTCCGGAGGAATAAATGAAATTAGGGATAATAGGACTTGGAAAAATGGGCGGTAACATGTCTGAAAGATTGTTGAAGGATAAGCATGAAGTGGTTGCGTTTGATCTGAATTTAGAAGCTGTAAACAATGTTGTTACTCTTGGTGGTATCAGTGCAGAATCTGCTGAAGAGCTGGTCAAAAAATTAGAATCACCGCGGGTTATTTGGATGATGGTTCCGGCAGGTGCTCCTGTTCAAAATACAATTGATAAGCTTGTTCCGGTTTTAAATAAGGGTGATATAATAATAGACGGCGGTAATTCCAATTACAGGGATTCACGTCTCAGGGCTCATTACCTCAAAGAAAAAGAAATATTTTATCTTGATGCAGGTACAAGCGGCGGTATCTGGGGATTAAAAGAAGGTTACTGCATTATGGTCGGAGGGGAAGAGAATGCCTTTAAATACTGCGAACCGATTTTCAAAACACTGGCACCTCCCAATGGTTATTT
This sequence comes from Ignavibacteriota bacterium, assembly GCA_003820375.1. GTDB lineage: Bacteria > Bacteroidota > Ignavibacteria > Tepidaquicellales > OLB5 > RPQH01. The sequence continues at coordinate 77,316 of RPQH01000008.1, read as the reverse complement.
GTATACAGGTCCAAGCGGTTCAGGGCATTATGTTAAGATGATACATAATGGGATTGAATATGGACTTATGCAGGCATACGCCGAAGGTTTTGAAATAATGTATAATTCAGATTATGATATAAAGCTTGGCGAGGTTGCAAAGCTCTGGGAACACGGCAGTGTTGTACGTTCGTGGCTGCTGGAACTATTAGCTGATGTTCTTGCGAATAATAACAAGCTGGAGGATATTAAAGCATTCGTTCCGGATTCAGGTGAAGGAAGATGGACAGTATGGGAGGCAATTGAAAAGAATGTTCCGGCACCAATCATAACTAATTCATTGCTTGTACGTTTGCGTTCAAGGCAGGAAGAGCCATTCGGTGCAAAAATCCTTGCAGCTCTGAGAAATGAATTTGGCGGTCATGCTGTTAAGAAAAAAGATTGATTTATGGAAAAAAATTATATTCATTCCACTGAAACCTTAGGTCTTGAAAGTGAAAGACACTGTGACCCGTGCATTGTTGTTATTTTTGGTGCAACCGGAGACCTGACCCGCAGAAAATTAATGCCTGCCTTATATAATTTATACAGGAACGGCTTTTTAGCTGAAGGTTCTATTATTCTGGGTTCTTCAAGGACTGAATATAATGATGAACAATTCAGAGAGGAAATGAGAAAAGCTATTGATGAATTTGGTACAGATGATGAAAAGAATGACCCGGGGTGGGATGATTTTGCAAAGGTACTGTTCTATATCAGTACAGACGTAAGAGATTCTAGTGCTTACGGACAGTTAAAGCAGAAAATTGAAGAACATGAAAGATCAGGCCAATCTTGCGGTAACAGGTTATTTTATTTTGCAATGCCGCCTGAGTTCTTTGATGACATTGCAATAAATCTATCCAAAGTAAAGCTTAATAACCCGGCAAATGAAGACAGCTGGACAAGAGTAATCATCGAAAAACCCTTTGGCGAAGACCTGGAATCGGCAAATCACCTCAACTCATTATTCTTAAAGCTTTTTTCTGAAAAGCAGATTTACAGAATAGACCATTATCTGGGTAAAGAAACAGTACAGAATTTGCTGGCATTCAGGTTTGGCAACAGCATATTTGAACCGATATGGAACAGGAATTATATAAGCAATGTTCAAATAACCGCCGCCGAAACAGTCGGTTTGGAAAACAGAGCTGATTATTACGATAGAACCGGAGCATTAAGGGATATGGTTCAGAACCATATATTGCAGCTTCTTTCTTTAATTGCAATGGAGCCGCCTGTGAATTTTGAAGCCGATATTGTCAGAGATGAAAAGGTGCAGGTTTTCCGTGCTATTGAGCCAATGTCACGAAATGAAATAAAAGAAAATGTTATCAGAGGACAATATACAGAAGGAGTTATTAACGGTAATAATAAGGCTTCTTACGCTAATGAGAAAGGTGTAGCTCCTAACTCAACAACAGAAACATATGCAGCAATGAAGCTGCTGGTCAGGAACTGGAGATGGGCAGATGTTCCGTTCTATATAAGAACCGGAAAGAGACTTGAGAAGCGGCTAACCGATATTACTCTTGTATTCAGAAGAACACCGCATTTAATATTCAGAAAAAGGGGAACCGATGAGCATATTGCAAACATTCTATCTATAAGGATTCAGCCGGATGAAGGGATTTCATTTTTTATTAATGCCAAGAAGCCCGGAGCAGGTATGCAGCTTACTCCTGTTGAAATGGATTTTAATTACAGCTCAACATTTCATACCCGGTTATCCAATGCTTATGAACGGCTCCTGCGTGATTGTTTATCCGGAGACCAAACGCTTTATTCAAGAAAAGATGCTGTTGAAGCAACATGGTCAATTATTACACCAATATTAAATACCTGGAAGGAGATGGGGAGTGAAAATTTATACAAATATCCTTCCGGTTCATGGGGTCCTGAAGAAGCAAATGTACTGGTAAAAAAAGACGGGAAAAAGTGGATAAATTATTAAGTGATCTTTAGCATAAATATAATAATGGGGTAACATTTTAGTTTTTGTTTTTTTAATTTCAGTTCATGTCCTCACCCCCCGACCCCCTCTCCTATGATATATGAAAGGAGAGGGGGAGGCAATGGATTAAAGAACTTGAGTTATGATAAAATCTTATAAATAAAAGGAACTCCCCCTCTCCTAACGCTTATCATAGGAGAGGGGGTCGGGGGGTGAGGACATGAACTGAAATTACCTGTTTATTTCTTTCGATAACTAATTGATTTAAGTAATATATATTTATAACATGGTATCGGATATTAAAATATATGAAACTACGGATGAATTAAACTCAGGTGCTGCTGAATTAATAGCCGGGCTTATATCTTCTTTTATAAGGCTGAATTTTAAATGTACTTTTGTCCTTTCCGGCGGCTCTACACCTGAAAGGTTATTCACTCTGCTTGCTGATAATTATAAAACAGAAATTGACTGGAAAAAGGTATTTCTGTTCTGGGGTGATGAAAGATATTTACCTGTGGACCATCCCGGCAATAATTATAAAATGGCAAACGAACATTTATTATCACATGTAAATATTGACCCGCAAAGTATTTTCAGAATTAATACCGATACATCTCCGGAAGAATCGGCAAAAGAATATGAAGACCGTATAAAAAAGTTTTTCGGCAATAATGAACTTCCGGTATTTGATGTTGTGCTGTTAGGTTTAGGGAAAGACGGGCACGTAGCTTCAATTTTTCCGGGTACGGATGCAGTGAATGAAAAAGAAAAATGGGTTGCAGCTGTAAAGGCTGATTCACTTAATACCGAAAGAATAACAATGACACTTCCGGTAATCAATAATGCCAAGAATGTTATCTTTCTGATTTCAGGTGAGGATAAAAAAGAGATAGTTGAAAAAATATTTATTAAAAAAGAAAAAGATAATTTTCCTGCATTAATGGTAAAACCGCAAAACGGCAGCTTGTTTTATTTAATGGACCGGGCTGCAGCAGGCGATATGAAAACTGAATAACTCTTATCATGAATAATTATAAGTATATCATAATAGGCGGCGGAATGACCGGCGACTCTGCCGTAAAGGGCATCAGGGAAGTTGATAAAGATGGTTCAATTGCTATGTTCTCACGTGAACCTGACCCGCCTTATAACCGGCCTCCTCTTACCAAAGACCTTTGGAAAGGAAGTGAAATTGAAAAAATATGGAAAAAGACCAATGAACAGAATGTTGATATCTTTCTTGAGACAAGTATTGAACAGATAAATGCTTCGGATAAAACCGTTGTTGACAGCAAGGGAGATGTTCACAGTTATGTGAAGCTGCTGGTTGCAACCGGAGGAACAACAATTAAGCTTCCATTTGAAAATGATGAAGTAACTTATTACCGAATGTTAAAAGATTACGAATATATACATACACTTTCGGAATCAAAAAAGGATTTTGCAGTAATTGGAAGCGGATTTATTGGATCGGAAATTTCTGCTGCATTACGTATGAATGGCAGGAATGTTACGATGATATTTCCCGAAAACCTGATTGGCATAAAGATTTATCCGCATGACCTGGCTGAGTATATAACAGATTATTACAGGAACAAGGGAGTCAACCTGGTAAGTGAGGATAAGGTTAAAGGTATTAAAAAACAAAACGGGAAACATATTTTAAACACTGAATCCGGAAAAGAAATTAAAGCCGACCATATAATTGCAGGTATCGGCATAAAGCCGGATGTAGCTCTTGCAGCTAAAGCCGGTGTGAAAACCGAGAACGGAATTATTGTTGATGAATTCCTGAGAACAAACATTGACGATATTTATGCAGCGGGTGATGCAGCTAACTTTTATAATCCCCTGCTTGATAAAAGAATAAGAGTTGAACATGCCGACAATGCAAATAAAATGGGAAAAGCCGCAGGCAGAAATATGGCAGGTAAGGAAGAACCATATGAATATCTCCCGTTCTTCTATTCCGATATGTTTGAGCTTGGCTATGAAGCAATAGGTGAATTGGATTCAAGATGTGATATGTATTGCGACTGGCAGGAAAAGTTCAAGAAGGGTGTTATATATTACCTGGATAAAGAAATTGTTGTCGGTGTTTTATTATGGAATGTTTGGAATAAAGTTAATGATGCAAGAGAGCTCATTGCAAGCAAGCTCAAATTTAAACCGGAGGATTTGAAAGGAAAAATAATATAGGGCTTTATATACTGCAGCTTTAACAGTGTCCTCTAGCCTGTCATTCTATATATTTCATATTAATTAATCCTGATGCAAAGTACATAATATTTTTCCCTTCTATTTTTTTTAATAGATATATTTTCGCTGTTTAAGAGGGATAGACAAAAAGCAATAAAAAAACTTGCTTAAATGTGTGAAATTAGAACTAATTATAAAAGCTTTTGATTTTATAGAATATTGCAATAAGCAGAGATATTTAATACTCACCTGCTGCAAATTTCTACCTTTCTGAAAAATATCTCAAATAGGAGTTAATTATGCGGAAAATTTTATTGATTTCGTGTTTACTTTTAGCTATTCAAATTAATACAAGTGCTCAGTGGCAGCAAGGTAATGGAATATATGGAGGTTTTGTAAGGGCAATTGCAACAAATGGTAGCACCTTGTATGCTGCAACTATGTATTCAGGACTTTATAAATCAACAGATAATGGTTTATCATGGTCTCAGACTTCATTGAATAATGAAAGCATTTACTCGGTAGCCGCCAATGGTAATTACGTATACGCAGGTACTGCTGAACATGGGATCAAAATATCCACAAATAATGGTTCAAACTGGATTCAGACAAGCGTTAATAATCTATATATATTTTCTATAGCAATAAAAAATAATTATGTATTTGCCGGAGGTAATGGATTTTATATATCAACAGATTACGGATTAAATTGGACTCAAGGTCAATCGTTTTATGAGATTCATTCTTTGTTGGTAAAAGATGAATATCTTTTTCAGGGAACAGGTGGGGGTACATTCCGTTCATCAAATAATGGAGCAAACTGGATTCCTGTTAACTATTATATTAGTGATATTAACACACTTGTTGATTATGGAAGTAGGATTCTTGCAGGAACCAATACGCATGGATTATTATATTCTACAAATTACTGTGAAAATTGGATACCACTTGGTTTAATCGATAAAAATGTTAATAGTGTAATTCCAATCGATAATAATATTATCGCAGGAACAAATTATTCCGGACTATTTGTCTCAACTAACAATGGCTTAAACTGGACTCAGAATAATATTAATTATAACAGCTTCTATGCTTTATTACCTGTGAACAATACTATTTTAGCCGGCTCATCCCAATTAGGCGTTTTAAAGTCATCTAATAACGGTCAGAATTGGGTACAAACAAGTATGAATTTCCGGACTGTAAATTCTATTGTATCAAAAGATAATTACATGTTTGCTGCTTCAGGTTTATCCTTTATTGGAGCAACATACAGGTCATCTGATTATGGAGCAAACTGGTATCCGTTAAATTTTGATTATGATGTTTCTTCATTTGCAGTCAACGGTAATAATTTATATGCAGGTGTATGGGCATCTGATACATTTAGCCATGTTGGTGTATATATTTCAACAAATAACGGTATAAACTGGTCTAAAACAGCTTTAAGCACTCCTGTTCATTCACTGAAAATTAAAGGTAATGATGTTTTTGCAGGTGACTATCACCAGGTAAATCGTTCTACTAATAATGGAGTAAATTGGATATCAACAGGTCAATTTCAATCTGTTTATTCACTTGCAGCAAATAATAGTAATGTATTTGCAGGTACCAGTACAGGATTATTTATATCATCAAACAATGGGACAAATTGGAGTCAACCAGTTTTAAACAATCAATATATATGGGCGATAGCTGCCAATAATAATATTATTTATGCCGGAGGAAGTACCGGAATAAGTATTTCATATGATAATGGACAAAATTGGATCTCAACAAGTTTAACAAAGCAAAGAGTTAAATCACTTTATGTGTATAGCAATACTGTATTTGCGGGCACTGAATCTCACGGTATTTACTATTCAACAAACAATGGAATAAACTGGATTTCTTTGAATAATGACTTACCTCCAAATTTAAGCGCATATTCATTCAGTGTAAATAATGGTTACCTGGTAACGGGTACGAATTATAGTGTCTGGCGAATACTATTTAATGGAATTACTGGCAACATTAATACAAATAATAAAATACCTGAAAATTTTTCTCTTTCTCAAAACTATCCCAATCCCTTCAATCCATCCACTCACATTAGTTTTTCAATCCCCCCTATAAGGGGGGCAAGGGGGGTGGAACATGTGGTATTGAAAATTTATGATATAACCGGAAGAGAAGCAGCAACCCTTATAAACGGCAATCTTGAAGCAGGCACGCATGAAGTGGAATGGAATGCAGGAGATTTTGCAAGCGGTGTGTATTTTTATTCATTAATTGCTGATGGTGTGGTGATTGATACAAAGAAACTTATTTTACTTAAATAAAAGAAAACATCATGAAAAAGATTTTTACTTATTTATTTATTTCATTTTGTACAATAAATATATCACTTGCACAGGTAACACAGGAGTGGTTACAAATATTCAATGGACCATTATCTTCTGATAATGCATTTTTAGTAACTGACTCTGCGGGAAATATATATATATCATGCAGTAAAATAAATCCGGGTACTCAAACAGACTACTGTATTATTAAATACAGTCCATCAGGTATTCAGCAATGGGTAACATATTATAATTCACCGGCTGATTCAGCCGATAAGGTAACAGCTATGGCAATTGATAAATCCGGTAATATATATGTAACAGGAAGCAGTATTGGTATAGGGACAATGGAGGATTTCTGTACTATAAAATACAATTCTTCGGGTATTCAACAGTGGGTACAAAGATTTAACGGACCAGGTAATAATTCGGATTGGCCTACTGATGTAAAAATAGACAAAAAAGGAAATATATATGTAGCAGGAGATAGTTATAGCCTTGCATCCGGTCGTGGATTTTACACTATTAAGTATAACACATCAGGTGTTCAGCAATGGGCACAACCATACGATATTATAGGTAATGAATGGAGTACTGCATTAGCAATAGATACCGCAGGTAATGTATTTATATGCGGTAGCTGCGGTTTTAATAATAATTATTATGACTATTGTACAGTTAAATACAATTCATCAGGTGTTTTTCAATGGGCTAGGATATATGATTCGAGTTGGGAAAATACCTATGCTATTGGTGTTGATTTTAATAGCAATGTTTATGTAACTGGAGGAAGCCTCGGTCAAATAGGATTTGATTATTGTACAATTAAATATGATAAGTCCGGAGTACAACAATGGGTGAAATTGTACAAAGATCCAGCTAATATGTCTGATATTGCATCTACTATGATAGTAGATACGCTGGGTAACGCATATGTATCGGGGAATAACGTTTCAATACAGGGAGAACGCGGCTACGCTACAGTCAAATATAACACATCAGGTGTTCAGCAATGGGTTGCTGTATATAATGCACCTACATTTTATGGATCTGGTAAGCCACTTGCCAGTTCAATGGATAAGTTGGGGAATATTTATTTAACAGGATTATTATCTTCCACTAATACTATTAATGACTTTTGCACAGTGAAATTTAATTCATCAGGTATCCTACAATGGGCGCAAATTTATAATGGTGATTCCACCTCTGTAGATGTAGCAACTTCAATGGCAATCGATAAAACAGGTAATGTATATGTAACCGGGACGAGTCATTTATATAATAATTATAATAGAAAATTGGTAACAATAAAATATTCACAGTTTGTTGGTGCAAATCCAATCTCATCTAACATACCGGATAGATTTGAATTATCACAAAACTATCCCAATCCATTCAATCCATCAACAAAGATAAAGTTTGAAATTCCGGAAACCCCCCTTAGTCCCCCCTTTGGTAAAGGGGGGATAGTGTCCCTGAAAATCTTTGATATACTTGGCAGGGAAGTTGCGATTCTCATAAATGATAAGCTCACTCCCGGCACACATGAAGTTGATTGGAATGCAGGAGATTTTGCAAGCGGTGTGTATTTCTATTCATTGATTTCAGATGGAGTAGTGATTGATACGAAGAAATTAGTTTTACTTAAATAAAAGAAAACATCATGAAAAAGATTTTTACTTATTTATTTATTTCATTTTGTACAATAAATATATCACTTGCACAGGTAACACAGGAATGGGCGGCAATATATCCAAACAGCAGTGCAAATACAGGTGCAATTGATGATTCAGGAAATGTATATATTACTGGAGTATGCTGGCTAATAGATTCGCATGATATAATAACAATTAAATATAATTCCTCAGGTGTACTTCAATGGGTAAAGACATATAACGGTACTTACAGCTATATGGATATTGGTTATTCAATTGATGTGGATAAATGGGGTAACGTTTATATTACAGGTGTGACTAATTGGAATTCTTATTATACTACAAGTGATTACTGCACAATAAAATATAGTTCCTCAGGTATACTGCAATGGGTACAAATTTACAATGGTTCAGGAAATTCAATTGACATTGCGTTTTCACTTAAAACCGATGACTCAGGAAATACATATGTGACAGGACAAAGTGTGGGTGATAATTATACAGGATATGATTGTGTTACAATAAAATACAATACTTCCGGAGTGAAACAATGGGAAACAAGATATACAGGCAGTATAGATGATTATCAAAAGTTTAACGGAGCTATTGCTTTAGTACTGGATAGACTAGGTAATGTATATATAACAGGTTCAAGCTGTTGGATCGATAGCTTATCCAATGATTATTGTACGATAAAGTATAATTCATCAGGTGTTGAGCAGTGGGTAAGAAGATATAATGGTACAGGAAATTGGTTTGATGAGACAACATCAATAGCTTTGGATAAACTTGGTAATATTTATGTAACCGGCGGTTGCACAGGGAGTAGTTATAATTCCCATTTTGTAACGATTAAATACAATTCATCAGGTGATTCTATATGGACCCAAAAATACTTTTCACCCGGAGGCGCATATGAAGATAAGGCCACTTCAATAGCTGTAGATAGCAGCAGTAATGTATATATAACTGGCTATAGCACAGGTACCGGTACACAAAGGGACTTCGCTACAATTAAATATAACTCATCCGGAGTGCAGCAATGGGTACAGAGGTATAACGACCCTTATAATAATTTGGATATACCTTCGTCAATAAAAATTGATAAATACGATAACGTGTATGTAACAGGTTTCAGTGATAATAGTCCCAGACCCGGAAGTGGTTCAGGATGGGATTATACAACAATTAAATATAACTCATCCGGAGTTCAGCAATGGCTGCAAATATATAACAGCCCGAGTAATTCATCGACGGATTATGCGAACTTTCTTGGTTTAGATAAATTTAATAATGTATTTGTGTCAGGTAGCAGTGTACAGGGGCTCACAACAATAAAATATTCTCAGTTTGTGGGAACAAACCCAAGCTCAACGCACATACCTGATAGATTTGAATTATCACAAAACTATCCCAATCCCTTCAATCCATCAACCCGCATCCGCTTTTCAATCCCCCCTAAAAGGGGGGCAAGGGGGGTGGAACATGTGGTATTGAAAATTTATGATATAACCGGAAGAGAAGTAGCAACCCTTATAAACGGTAAGCTGGAAGCAGGCATTCACGAAGTTGATTGGAATGCAGGAGATTTTGCAAGCGGTGTGTATTTTTATTCATTGCAAGCAGGGGAGTTTGTTGAAACAAGGAAGTTGGTTTTAATAAAATAGATTTTAAAAAAAACTGAATTGTTAATCGACCTTATGCATGTAATACAGATATTCTTGCTAAGTCTTTTGATTAGAGTTATTCTTATCTCTTTATAAAATTATTTAGATAGATATAATCGTTAATGAACGAATAATCCCAGGACTTAGTAAGCTTAATGGATGATTGAAAAAACTTACTAAGTCCTGAGTTCTTTAATGGATTGAAATTTTAAGTTATTTGTAAAATTATTCCGGATTCAGGACTTATTCGTATTTATAGACTTAGCATGAATAACACTTGCGAAAATGCATAAGGTTCATTACTAATAAATTGCGACAATATTACGCGTTATATTCAGTTGATTGTATTTCATCTTAATCCGTGTAACCTATAATTCTCATTTATGCCCCATTTTATCAAGTCTGGTGGATTTATATATGAGAGGAGAGCTTCATAACCCAATTATGTTAAATATAACTCAATATTCAACATTTTGCGTTCATCATGCTATCATTCTGTTGTAAAATGCATAAATGATGTTTTCAAATATACGAAATATCCATATAACAATTATATAAATAAGCAGATAGCGTGATTATTTTTGCAGTAAAATCATCCTAAATACCGCAAATACAGCTTAAAATTAAAGAAAATGATTTTAGTAGTTAAGTCTAATAGCAGCAGGGTATTAAGTTACCCAATTGTGCTAATTTGGGTAAAAAAATGTCGCAATTTTTATACAAATGTTTCACGTGAAACATAAAATATCAGCGATAAGCATATTTAAATTATGCGAAAATCGCCAAAAATCAGCAAATCCTCGGAAGCTGCTCACCGCTCAGCATGTCTATAATTCTTGATGCCTCAATAACGCTCTTCATAGTAACCATGCCTTTATTATTGGTATTTACAGTACCTATCATGGAAACAGCCGGCTCTTCTAACTGCATTAATTGTAATGCTTTAGCCGCATCTTTTTCCGGAACAAACAAAACAAACCTTCCTTCATTAGCAACATAAAGCGGGTCAAGTCCGAGTATCTCGCAGGCACCCCGCACATCTTCCCTAACAGGAATATCCTTTTCATTAATATTTATGCCAAAATTAGAAGCTTCAGCAATTTCGGCAAGTGCACTGGATAAACCGCCCCTGGTAAGGTCACGCATACAGTGGATTTCGATACCTTCATTAATTAGCTTATTTACAATACTATTAAGAGGTGCAGAATCGCTTTCGATTACCGTTTCGAACTCAAGCCCTTCTCTGACTGCCATTATAGCAATACCGTGTCTTCCGATATCCCCGTTAATAATAATAGCATCTCCTTCTTTAATGGATGCTGGATTTATGCTCAAATTATGCTCAATAACGCCAATTCCTGAAGTATTAATAAATATTCCATCACCTTTGCCTTTATCTACAACCTTAGTATCACCTGTAATTATTTCTACACCGCAGATTTTTGCTGTTTCCTTCATGGAATTGACAATTCTCCATAGTGTTTCCATCGGTAATCCTTCTTCTATGATGAACCCTGCACTGATGTATTTGGGAACAGCACCGCTCATAGCAAGGTCATTTACCGTACCATGCACAGCAAGCGAGCCAATATCGCCGCCCGGAAAGAATAAAGGATGGATTACATAAGAATCGGTTGTAAATGCAAGCTTATTTGAAGAAATATCAATCACGGCAGAGTCATGCCTCTTACCTGCATCTATTTTGCTGAATTCCGGCATAAACATCTTTTCGATGAGATTATGCATAAGCTTTCCGCCCCCGCCATGAGCCATCATAACAGATGGGTATTTTTGTATCTCAACCGGGCAGGATAATATAAATTCTTTATTTTTCATTTACTCTTTTCTTTTAAACTTTCGACAAATAAGAAGTTAGAAGCTAGAAGTTAGAAGTTAGATTAAAATGATTTCCAATTATCATGTAGAGAATTCAACATTTTACCAACTTCATTGCATTGATTAATAATGCAGTTAAATGTTTCTTCTTCTATATATTTACACTAAAATGCAAATTCTATCCATACACTTGTCTCAGCACAGGAACCGAGGGAATTGACCAAATGTCTTTTAAAAACGTTTTCATATCTCCGCATTGCCCATCCTTCAACAATGTTAGATGTAACAGATCTGGAAGATCTTCTTATTTGGTCTGTTAAAGAATAGATTTCTTCTCTTGGAAATTTTTTAGTTAATTCAAATATTTCCATAGCTACAGAAAAAGATGCCTGATATACATTCAAATCTTTATAGGACTTTATCATTTTTATTGTAGTTATATATTAAAAACAAACTTTTAATCTAACTTCTAACTTCTAACTTCTAACCTCCAGCTTCCGATAACGGTAATACGCTGCACAAGCTCCCTCCGATGAAACCATAGGAGCACCAATAGGAAACTCAGGTGTGCATTTATTGCCAAAAGCAGTGCATTCAAAAGGCTTCTTAAATCCCTGCAAAATTTCTCCTGCAATACAGTCCTTTGATTCTTCTGTAGTCATCTCAGTCAGATTAAACCTTCTTTCTGCATCATAATCAATATATTCATCATTCAATCCTAATCCGCTGTAAGGAATCTCTCCAACTCCCCGCCATTTGCGATGAACTACCCTAAATACCTTCTTAATTATGCTTTGTGCACCTGTATTTCCTTCTTTTTTCACAGATCGTGTATATTGGTTTTCAACCTCATATCTTCCATTTTCAAGCTGTTTTATGCACATATATATTCCATGTAAAATATCAACAGGTTCAAAACCAGTCACTACAATCGGCACTTTGTATTTTTCTGAAATAGGGAAGTACTCCTCATATCCCATAACAGTACATACATGACCTGCCGCAAGGAATCCCTGCACAATGTGGTTCGGTGCTGAAAGGATAGCTTCAATAGCAGGCGGTACTAAAACATGTGATACCAGGATTGAAAAATTTGATAATTTAAGCTCTTTTGCCTTATATACAGCCATTGCGTTTGCGGGTGCTGTTGTTTCAAATCCCACAGCAAAGAATACAACTTCCTTGTCAGGATTGCTTTCCGCAAGCTTTACTGCATCCATAGGTGAATACACAATTCTTACATCACCCCCTGACGCCTTCACTGAAAGTAAATCCTTTTCTGTCCCCGGTACACGCAGCATATCGCCAAATGAGCAAAAAATCACATTTTCTCTTGAAGCTATCTCAATTGCCTTATTAATTATCTCAATAGGTGTAACACAAACAGGACATCCGGGTCCATGTACAAGTGTAATTTGCTTTGGGAGCAGTTCATCAATTCCGTATTTAACTATAGAATGAGTTTGCCCCCCGCAGATTTCCATGATCGTCCATTGCTTTGTGGTAATATCAGTTATTGCATTAGCAAGTTTCTTTGCGGATACTGCATCTCTATATTCATCTATGTATTTCATTTCGATTCATCTGCATTTAGTTCATCAATATCATCCATTTCCTTCAGATATTCAAAAACTTTTTGTGCTTCTTCTTCATCAACTACACTGAGAGCAAAACCGACATGAACAATAACATAATCATCCACTTTTGCTTCGGGGACATATGACAGGTTTATGTCTTTCGTTATGCCTCCGAAGTTTACTTTGCCCATTCTTTCAAACTCATTAATCTGGGTAATACTCATTATCTTACCCGGTACTGCTAAGCACATTTTTCTTTCTCCTTATTAATTTGTTTTGCGGCTGCTGTTAACTGTCCTAATGAAATTCCACCGTCATTTGGCGGAACCCTCTGATGCCAATAAACCTTAAATCCGTTATTTTTAAGCAAGTTAATTGTTTTTTCAGTTAAGTATTTATTCTGGAAACATCCGCCTGATAACACAATTTTTTCTTCATTTGATAATTGAGCTATAGAAAATATAATTTCTGCAAGTGTATTGTGAAACTTAGCAGAAATGTATGGAATATCTTTCTCTTTGATATCATTTATTATTTCTTCAATCATAAATGTCCAATCAATTGTTAACATATTGTTACATTCCATGACCATTTGCTGGTAAACATCATCTGTTTTTGTATTTCCTATATCAAACTCCAGATTCATAGCTGCCTGTCCTTCGAAATTTGCTTTGTCACTTATTCCTGTCAATGAAGCCACAGCATCAAACAATCTTCCTGCACTGGATGTATAAGGAGAGTTAATGTCATTCATCAGCATTTTCTTAACAACATTCAGCTCATTCTCCTTAATATTTTTAAACAAATATGCATATTTATCAAAACATTCTTCGCCAAACATCTCATATAATACTCCGGCTTTAATACGCCAAATTTCTTTTATAGCTTTATCGCCGCCGGGTAATTTGAATGTTGCTAAATGGGCAAATCTTTTAAATCCATCTTCATTTATTTTCAAAAATTCGCCGCCCCATATAGTACCATCGGTTCCCAACCCTGTTCCATCCCATGATACTCCAAGTGCATTACCCTCAACTTCATTTTCAGCCATGCATGAAATGATGTGTGCATAATGATGCTGAACAGGTATTACCTTAATATCCCTTGAATTAGCATACTTTGAAGAAAGGTAATCGGGATGTATATCACAGGCAATTGCTTCGGGTTTTATCTCATACATATTTGACAGGTCATCAATAACGTTTTCAAATGCAGTATATGCTTCGGGTGTTTCAAGGTCACCAATATGCTGAGAGATAAATACATTTTTATCTGACGAAACTGCAATGGTATTTTTTAAATGTGCACCAACAGCAATTAACTTTGGCATAGATTCATTCATTCTTACCGGCAGTGGAGCATAACCTCTTGCACGGCGGACAAGCATTTCTCTATCCATTATTACTCTTACTATCGAATCATCCACATGGCGTTTTATCGGCCTGTTATGAACAAGGAATATATCCGCAATACATTTCAATCTTTCCAATGCTTCATTATTATCAATGCAGATTGGTTCATCCGATAAATTTCCGCTTGTTGCTACAACAGGAAGATTAAACTCTTTTAATAATATATGGTGAAGCGGAGTGTATGGCAGCATTATGCCAAGATATGGATTTCCCGGAGCTATTGAATCTGCTAATGTAGTATGTTTGTCTTTCTTCTTCAGCAATACAATAGGTGATTCGGGAGAAAGTAACAATCTTTTTTCCAATTCCGACACTTCACAATCCTCAATAACTCTTTCAATGTTTGGATACATTAAAGCCAGCGGTTTCTCTTCCCTTTGTTTACGTTTCCTTAACTCTTTTACAGCATCATCATTTCCTGCGTCACAAATCAAATGAAATCCGCCAATTCCTTTTACTGCAGCTATCTTTCCCGCCTTAATTGCTTTTACTGTTTCTTCGATTGCTTCCTGATGTAACGAAAGAATTATGCCATCATTATTCCACAGCTCAACGTGAGGACCGCACTTAGAACAAGCATTTGGCTGTGCGTGAAACCGCCTGTCTTTTGGATTTTCATACTCTTCTCTGCATTCATCACACATCTCAAAAACCTTCATTGCTGTGTTGCACCTGTCATATGGCAACTGTTCGATTATACTAAACCGTGGTCCGCAGTTAGTGCAGTTTGTGAACGGATATAAGTATCTTCTATCTGTGGAATTAAAAATTTCATCAAGGCACTTATCGCAAATTGCAATATCAGGTAAAATTAGTGCAGTCTTGGTTCCGTTGTTTTCGCTATGAATAATATTGAAATCTGTGTAACCTTTGAAATCAACAAATGAGCTTTCGAAGCTTTGAATAAATGAAATAGCAGGTTTATCCTTATCCAGCCTGAAAATAAATTTTTCCAATATATCTTTTTCACCTTCAGCTTCTATAAAAACTCCTTCGGATGAATTTAAAACCCAGCCATTGAGCTGCAATTCGGATGCAAGGTTAAACACAAAAGGCCGGAACCCGACCCCCTGTACAGCACCCTGAATTGATATTTTAACACGTTCCTTCATTTTATTATATTGCTTTCAAGCCACGAACACCATTCTTTAACCCCTTTGCCGGTCCTGCCGGATACTGTAAATACTTTCAATGCAGGATTTATCGAAAGAGCATTCTTCTTAAGCTCTTCTAAACTGCAGTCAAGATAGGGAAGCAGGTCAATTTTATTAATTAACAAAACTGATGCATTCAGGAACATTCTCGGATATTTTAACGGTTTATCGTCGCCTTCGGTCGTGCTTGCGATTACAACTTTCATATCCTCACCCAGGTCATAAGCTGCAGGACAAACAAGATTCCCTACGTTTTCAATAAATAATAAATGGACGTCTTTCAGGTTTAAGCTTTCTAATGCATCTTTCACAAGCTTAGCTTCAAGATGGCAGGCACCGTTTGTTACAATTTGAACAACAGGAACATTGTATTTAGCAACACGCTCTGCATCAAGGTTTGTCTGCACATCACCTTCTATTACTGCTGTTTTTACTTTACCAGAAAAATGCTCAAAAGTTTTTTCAAGCAATGATGTCTTTCCTGAGCCGGGAGAGCTTACAAGATTGATTGTAAATATTTTATTCTCTTTTAACAGCGCCCTGTTCTGTGATGCTATTTCATCATTTTTTTCAAGGACTTTTCTTTCAATTGTTATTACACTCATTGTTCTTCTTCATTTTCTTTGAGCAGAACTTCAGTTACCTGAAGTTCCATGCCCGATAAAATTTTTGTGTTTGAACTATTGCATAATGGACAAATTGTAATTCCAAATTCATTGGAAAATATTTTACTGCATAAATTGCATTGTACTTTAAACGGAATATTTTCGACGGCAAGTTTTGCATTGTTAAGAGATGTTCCTGCAGTAATAGCTTCAAATCCAAAAGTGAGAGAGTCGGTTACAACACCTGCCACTTCACCGACCTTCACTTTAACAAATTCAACGTTCTCAAGCTCTTCAGCCGGCACGTATTGATGCACTATCTCAAGTATGTTTTGTGCAATAGAAAGTTCATGCATGATGACACAATTTGTATGTACAAAAATAAGAAATAAGCTGTTTTTTACCTATGATTTATGTCATGTTTGTAACGTTAGATTAAAGATATATAGTTGCTGTAAAGTATTATAAATATGCCGGTTATAGAGATATCCGTAATTTTTAGAAAGAAATAAAAGGTTATAAAGGAAAATTCAACAACAGCAGTACTGGTTGAGACAATAAAGAATTGAAAAATGTTACCAATATTGTCAATACAAATAGGTGTTTTATTTTGAATTTTTTTTCTATTTTTTAAGAAACAATATCGAATGGATAAGATTAATATAAATAAATCTGAATTAATGCAATTAATTACTGATAGTGTGAGATCTGTAATTAATGAAGAAAGAAATAAACTTTTAGAGATATTACTTCCTACTGTAAGTAAAAAGGAAATGGATGATATAATTAAAAGGTTTGGGGAGCCCAAAGACTATGACTCCAAGAAATTTAAAGACATGACCAAATGGATAATGGGTTAAAAGTTAAATTTAGTGATTCATCATTAAAATTTTTAGATTCGATTACAAATAAAGAGAAAAGCAAGATAAAGGAGAAGATAATATTTCTTAATAATTATATTTCGGAATTTAGTATCCTTCCTATAAAAGAACTGGATATTAAAAGATTAAAGGGAACCTGGGAAGGATATTTAAGATTAAGAGTCGGGTAAATTCGAATTATTTTTAAATACGACAGTAAACTTAAAGAAATTTTAATTCTGGGAATTGATTTCAGAGGAAATATTTATAAATAATTTTTATTCTTGCTCTTCCAGCCACTCATCCACAATCTGAGATGCCTTATTAACCATTTCAGGCAATTTACTTTTTACACTTTCGCTCATTCCTTCTCCAATGCGGTAAGGGTCTTCTATCTTTACGGCAAGTATTTGCAGGTCCTCAGGAAATCTTATCTGCATCTGTTCGGCAAACTTAAATATCTCAGGCATGCCAACATAATGGGGTGACCATGAAAGGATTTTGGTTATATCACTTTTGTGAAGCTTTATGATTGTGCCCGGCTTGTTATGATTTGTTGATATTGAATCAAGTATTAAAACCTTATCGTAATCCTTTATCTTATCAAACAATCCAAACCCGGCAACCGGAATTTCTAAAACTGTTATTTGTGAGCCGTATTTTTTTTGAAGGTCTCTTGCTGCAATCAATGCTGCAGCATCATCGCCCATTTTGTCGTTCCCCAGCGCTATTACAGAAATTTTGGGATGTGCGGCCATTTATATTATAATTTATATATGTGAATTATTCTTATACAAAAATATGAACAAATAATTTAGAGAAAAACTCATTTATAGAGCCTAATAATAAAGGTCTGATATTGTTTCTTATCAAACTTGACGGACTGGTATAAATAAAGACAGCAGAAGAGTTTAAAAAAAATCTGTCAGTGTTCTTTATTTCAATTTTCTTGTTAAAGTAAATCGGTAAAGAGACACTGACAGTAGAAATAATTTTTTAGCTAAATGAGTTACTATGCAGCCTTAATTTTTACTGTAACAGTAGCAGCCTCATTTTTAGGTTTAGGAATTTTTTTCCCGCTTGAATAAATATCTTCTAAATGGAATTCTATGGCTTCTTTTATAAGTGCAAGTACTAATTTTTTTGTCTTTCCGGTTACTCCTACACCTGGTAAGTCGG
Source organism: Ignavibacteriota bacterium (assembly GCA_003820375.1). Taxonomy (GTDB): domain Bacteria; phylum Bacteroidota; class Ignavibacteria; order Tepidaquicellales; family OLB5; genus RPQH01. Next base: position 58,873 of record RPQH01000008.1, on the reverse strand, counting down.
GTGGATAAGCGCTATATCCGGTCTTTGATTTTTCTATTATTATAAGATATTCCATGTTATTTCAGTTGTGCTTGTTTTAATATATTGTTTAATGTACCTGTTGGTACGTCATCATTTGGCTTACCGGCAATTGTAACAGTACCCTTTTTTGCCGGATGATGGTATTGTCTATGACTTCCTTTTTGCCTGACCATAAACCATCCATCTTTTTCCAATAATTTTACCAATGCCTGAAATTTCAACTCTTATAATATTAACAAAAAAAGTTAATGTAAAGTTATTAAATTTATCTCTTAGCTGTCTGTATTATCTCGCCTTCAGAATTTCTTATATTTAGTTCTATCGGCATCTCTCCCGGTAAGGAATGTGTTGCACATCCGAAACACGGGTCATATGCTCTGAATGCCATTTCTATCCTGTTCAATACACCATCGGTAATTTCAACACCTTTGTGTATTAATCCCTGTGCTGCTTTTTTAATTGACATTGAAATTGCAGCATGGTTGTTTGTTGTTCCAACAATTAAGTTGGCTTCAGTTACAATTCCTCTTTCATCGGTTTTGTAATGATGTGTCAAAGTTCCTCTTGGAGCTTCTACTATTCCAATTCCTTCGGTAGGAATTTCAGTTGGAATAGCTCTGTAATCAGGTGAAGTTATCTCAGGGTCATTAATCAATTCCACAACCTTCTCTGCTGCATACTGAAGCTCGATTATTCTTGCCCAGTGTGTTGCAAGTGTGTGGTGAACCGGTTTCTTTCCTGACTTGTCGCCTGTTAATGTCTCAAAATATTTTTCATATTCTGCCTGAGCAAGGGGAGTGGGCATTCCATTTGTAACGTTCAATCTTGAAAGAGGGGTTGCACGGTAAACACCGCTGTCTTTTCCGTCAACAAATCCCTTCCATCCCACGTTCTTAAGATACGGGTATTTTAAATAGCTCCATTTCTCAGTATGTTCAGTAATATGCTTTAGATAATCTTCTGGACTGTATTTGCAGAATTCGTTTCCGTCAGGATCAACAACCTTAACTTTTCCATCGTAGAAGTTTACCTGGTTATTCTCATCTACCATTCCCATGTAATATGTCTTATGTACAAACGGGTCGGAAAGTATCATATCAACATATGCTTTGTTCTTCAGAACTATGTCTTCGAATATCTTAAAAGTAAATTGTCCGAAATCCACAAAATATTTAGAATATTCTTTAATCTTATCTCTTTCTTCGTTGTTAATTCCTCTTGATACGCCGCCGGGAATAGCTGCAACCTGGTGGATTTTCTTTCCGCCGAGCATCTGGATTATCTCCTGGCACATAGACCTGAGCTTTATTACCTTGCCGCCTACTTCCAAACCTACTTTGTTTATCACACCAATAATGTTTCTTTCTGCTGCAGGAGCATCGGGACCAACAACAAAATCCGGTCCGCCAAGTGCATAAAAGTGAACCGTATGGTCGGTTGTATAAAATACATTATAAAGCAGTTCTCTCAGTTTTTTTCCTGCAGAAGGAATTTTTACTTTATAGACAGCATCACATGCTTTGGCGGCTGCCATATGATGAGCTTCAGGGCATACACCGCAAATTCTTGTCGTTATTCTTGGCATTTCTTCTACCGGGCGTCCCTGGGCAAATTTCTCGAATCCTCTTAACTCGGGAACCTGAAAATAACAATTCTCAACGTTACCCTCATCATTTACAAAAATGTCTATTTTGCCATGTCCTTCTAATCTTGTTACTGGGTCAATTTTTATTTGTCTCATTGTATTAGATAATAAAGTTTACTTGTTATTTTTTTTCTGTACTCTTCTTAATATTGATGAAGCCATTGAAAACCTGTAAAATGTACCAAGCGGATCTGCAATGGTATCTATTATTTTCTTTGCGTCTTCAGGATTCTGAGCGTCAATGACCGAGCTTAAAGCAGAAACCATCTTGGCACCCTGGTCAAGCACACCTTCAGGAGGTCCGTAACATCCTCTGCATCCCATGTTTGCTTTCATGCATAATGCTTCACATCCATTGCGTGTAGCAGGTCCCATGCAAACAATACCCTGCTCCAGCAGGCATTGTTCGGGATCAGTAATTATATCCTGCGGCCTGTAGAATTTTTTTATCTTCTTTTCGCTCTTTACTCTGGTGCAGTCATCACAGCATGTTTTATCTCCGGCACCTAATACTGTTCCCTTTGGAGGAAGCGGCTTACCGTTCTGCAGAATATCAATTACAGCTTCAACTGCTGCTGCTATCTGAAATGTCTGCGGCGGGCAGCCGGGAATATAATAATCAACATCAATCACCTGGTCAAGTGTTTTTACCGTTTCCCAGAAGACCGGTATTTCGATTTCACCCTCGGGCATAGTAGTTTTAGTCTCCGGATAAACACCCCTGGATGATTCTTCCAGTGAAGGACATGTTTTGAAAACGTATTCGTATATAGAGTCCTTATCGTAGAAATTAGCTAATGAAGGAATAGCTCCGTCACCTGCACATGAGCCGAAAGCAACCATTACTTTAGATTTTGCCCTGAGCATTTTTGCAAGATGTTCATTCTCGGAAGTTCTTATTGCTCCGTTGAACAGGCAGAGTGTAATATCGCCGTCAGGCAGTGCTTCAATATCTTTATATTTAAAATCCATTACACAAGGCCATAACACAATTTCAAAGAAACCGGCTACATCAAGAATTTTTGCTTCCAGATCTACTACAGCTATCTCACATCCGCCGCAAGATGAAGCCCAATATAATGCAAGTTTTGGTTTAGACATGATTTTGTAATTTTAAATTTACTTCTATTTTTTAAATTTCAATATCTTTCAAACATCTTTTACTGCTAAGTCACAAAGCTGCTAAGTTAAATATTGTTCATGTAAGACTGTTTTTATCAATTCAACATCTTTACTTAATAATTCAATTTCTCTTTTGCTTAGTGTCTTTGTGGTTCATTTTTATTTATTATTCTTTGCTTTGGTATTTGGGAATTACTCCTGTAATACTAATGGTCCCAGTTCTCTCAGTTCCTTCTCGAACTCATTTGTAACATGAGCATATTTATCACCTTCCGAAGCAGATATCCATTCAAGCCGTAATCTTTTGGGGTCAATACCAAAATCCTTCAGCATTATCTTAAGAAATTCCACCCTTCTCAATGTTTTAAAATTACCTTCTGAATAATGACAGTCTCCGATGTGGCATCCGCCTATCATAACTCCGTCAGCTCCCATCTTGAACGCTTTTAAAACAAATGTAGGGTCAACTCTTCCGCTGCACATGGTCCTTATTACACGGACACTTGGTGAAGATTTCATGCGTGCTACACCTGCAAGGTCTGCACCTGTGTATGTACACCAGTTGCAAAGAAAGGCAACTATCCTTGGATTAAAATTCTCTTTTGATTTTATTTGAGTTTCCATTATAATATGAATATTAAATTATATTTCTCTTAAATCTTTTATTATATAGCCAATAAGCCTTCAATTTCTGCCATTATCTGTGCATCTGTGAATCCTTTGCCTGTAATTACTGATGACGGGCATGCAGCTACACATGTTCCGCATCCTTTGCATAACATATCATTAATGAAGGATATTTTCTTTTCATCAATATATGATATAGCACCGTACGGACACAGGTTATTACAGATACGGCATCCGCTGCAGCGTTCTTCAACTATTTCAGCTTTGATAGGATCAACTGCAACTTCACCAACTGAAATAAGTGATAATATCTTTGCTGCGGCTCCTGATGCCTGTGCAACCGAATCCGGAATATCCTTCGGTCCCTGGGCACACCCTGCTATAAATATTCCGTCTGTCATTGTTGACATCGGGTCAAGCTTTGGATGTCTTTCGAGGAAGAATTTATCAGGACTCTGGCTGATTGAGAATATCTTTTTCAAATCCGATGAGTCTGCATTCGATTCTATTGCAGGACACAGGATTACCATATCAAGCGGAATTTCCCTGAATTTTCCTATTAGTGTATCTTCACATGCAACTTTCAGGAATGGCTTTTCGCCGTCAACCCTGCATTCGGTTACTTCTCCGACTTTACCTCTTATCATGTTTACTCCTTCATCAAGCAGTCTCTTGTAGAATTCTTCATACCCTTTTCCAAATGCCCTCATATCAATATAGAATTGATATACTTCTGCTGTTGTTCTGTCTTTAATAAGATGTGCAAATTTCAGAGCATACATACAGCATACTCTTGAGCAGTATTTGTGATAATTTTCATCTCTTGAACCAATGCAGTGAATAATACCAACTGCTCTTGGAACTGAGCCGTCTTTACACTGAATTGTACCGTTAGTCGGTCCGGTTGAGTTAAGCATATGTTCAAAATCAAGTGATGAATATACATTATCAAGACGCCCGTAACCAAACTGCGGCATCTTTGTCAGGTCCATAAGCTGGTATCCTGTAGTAATCAGTATCTGTCCAACTTCGACCTCGATTTCTTCATCTTTCATATCATAATTTATAGCTCCCGGCTCGCAGTATGTTTGACATGCTTTACATCCGCCGGTTTGCTTGTTGATACAGGATGCCTCATCGATAGTCGGTACTCTTGGTACAGCCTGCATGGTAGGAACATAAATTGCAGTTTTGGATGCTAGGCTCCAGTCCTGTATTGCTCCTCTTTCATATTCAAGTGATTTAACTTTAATATGCTTGGTCGGGCAAACATAAGCGCATGCACCGCATGCGATACATTCTTCCGAGCGTTCATTGTAAGGAAGAACAACTTCTCTTTCAATTCCCATTTTCGAAAATCCGAGTACGCCTTTACCTACAAGGTCATTGCAAACATTAACGCACATACCGCATAATATACATGCATCTTCAGCTTCATCTTTTTCTTTGCTTTCAAATCTTGGTTTGGATATACCAAGCTGTTCAGCCATTTCCTTTACAGCGGGAACATTAGGCCAGCGTGAAAGCATAAGCTCCATAATGATTTTTCTTATCCATTTTACTCTTTCGGAGTTTGTTCTGACCGTAAGCCCTTCCCTGACGGGATAGTTGCAGGCAGTTACAATACGGCTTCTTTTTCCTTTTACCACCTCAACACTGCAAAGACGGCATACACCATATGGTTCTATGTAATCACAATGACACATAGTAGGTATCCAAATACCAGCTTTTTCCGCAGCTTTTAATATAGAGGTATCTTCAAAAACCTCGAGTTGTTTTCCGTCTATAGTTAATTTTATCATGTTGTTCTCCTTTATTCAATATAAATTGCATTAAACTTACACGAGTCATAACATATGCCGCATTTTCCGCATTTCATCAGGTCAATATAGTGTACCTGTTTTGATTCACCTATTATTGCTCCGTCAGGACAGCTCTTTGAACATACACCGCAGCCATGTCCTTTTTCTACGCATATATTCGGATCGATCGAGTACTTTATTAAAGCTTTGCAGCAGTGAGCAGGACACTTTTTATCTCTTACGTGAGTCTCGTATTCATCTCTGAAATATTTTAAGGTAGTCAATACCGGGTTCGGTGCTGAACCGCCTAAAGCACACAGCGATGAGTCAACAACCATGTATGAAAGCTCTTCAAGCAATACAAGATCTTCTTCAGTGCCTTCACCGGTTGTTATTTTTTCAAGTATATCCAGCATTCTCTTTGTACCTTCCCTGCATGGAATACATTTTCCGCATGATTCAGCCTGTGTGAAGCTGAGAAAATATTTTGCCATTTCAACCATGCAGTTATCCTCATCGGTAACAACCATACCTCCGGAACCCATCATAGAGCCGACTCTAGTCAGTTCTTCATAATCAACCGGCAGGTCAAGCAGGCTTTCAGGAATAAATCCGCCTGATGGTCCGCCTGTCTGTACAGCTTTAAATTTCTTTCCGTCTTTTATTCCGCCGCCTATATCATAAATTATCTGGCGGAGTGATATACCCATCGGTACTTCTATTAATCCGGTGTTATTTACTTTACCTGAAAGTGAAAATACTTTTGTACCTTTACTTCCGCCCCATGCATCTTCGGAGACATCTCCGGTACCTATGCTTGAGAACCATGAAGCACCTCTGGTTATTATCTGTGCAACATTAGCCCATGTCTCAACATTATTAAGACATGTCGGCTTATCGTGAAGTCCTTTTTCAACCGTATGAACATATTTAGCTCTCGGTTCGCCCGGCTTGCCTTCTATTGATGCCATGAGTGCAGTTGATTCACCGCAAACGAATGCTCCGGCTCCTCTGACTATCCTGACATCAAAGCTGAAATCTGTACCGAATATGTTCTTCCCCAGAAGACCGTATTCACGTGCCTGCTTAATTGCTACCTGCAATCTTTGCAGTGCAATAGGGTATTCATTCCTGATATAGATATATCCGTCAGAAGCACCGATGGCAAATGCACCTATACACATTCCTTCTAAAACTGCATGAGGGTCTGATTCAATAATGCTTCTATCCATGAATGCACCGGGGTCACCCTCATCTGCATTACAGATAACATACCTTGTATCAGCTTCCATTCTCTTACAGGTTTCCCATTTAATACCTGTTGGGAATCCTCCGCCTCCTCTGCCGCGTAAACCGGAATCTTTAATCTCTTTTATTACCTCTTCAGATGTCATTGTAGTTAATACTTTTGCAAGGGCCTCATAACCGCCTCTTGCAATGTATTCGTCAATTTTTTCCGGGTCAATCAGGCCCCTGTTTTTCAATGCAATCAAAGTTTGGTTAGCAAAGAAGGGGATGTCTGACATTTTCGGGATAGACGACTTCTCCTTGGGAGGAGTGTACATTAATTTCTTTACCGGCCGTCCTTTTATGAAATGCTCTTCTACAAGCAGTGGAATATCGCTCTCTTTTAAAAGCTGGTAAAATACTCCATCGGGTTGTACAACCATCAGAGGTCCTGCAGCACAGAAGCCGTTGCATCCTGTTGTTACTACACTGACCTCATTATGAATTCCCCGTTTAAGTAATTCATCTTCCAGCTTTTCTTTAATTTTCATCGAGTTATTGGCTACACATCCAGTACCCGCGCATACCATTAAATATGTTCTGTATGCCATTTATTTACTCCTTTAGTTAAAAAACTTTATACCGTTGTCTCGCTGCCTAAAGCGAGTGCATATTCTTTTACTATTTCACCTTTTAAAACGTGTGAATCAAAAATCTTTTTAACCTTTTCCGGTGTAAGAGAAACATATTTAACCGGTGCCGGTTCGTTATAGACCTCTACAGTCATCATAGGTTCCTGGCTGCAAAGCCCTGCACAGCCGGAATTTGTTACTATTATATCATTTAGCCCGCGTGTTTCAACCTCGCTCAGTACTGCCTCGAGGATTTTCCTTGCTCCTGCTGCAATACCGCATGTACCCATATGCACATTCATCTTAACTTTTCCTGAACCTTCTCTCAGGTTCATCGTTCTCAATGTCTCTTTCCTTATTTTGGCTAAGTCTTCGATTGATATTTTTGAAGCCATTTTACTTTTTATTTATATTGTTTTAAAATTTTACCAACTTTTGAAGACGGCAGCTTGCCATGTAAGTTCTTGCCTACTGTTACTACAGGTGCTAATCCGCAGCAGCCAAGACATCTTACACTTTCTAAGCTGAATTTCTTGTCAGCAGTTGTCTCCCCGTCTTTTATACCCAATTCTCTTTCAAACTGCTCCATTAATTTATCAGCACCTTCAACGTAACAGGCAGTACCCGTACAAACTGAAATAGGATGTTTGCCTTTTGGCTTTAAGCTGAATGCTTTATAAAACGTAGCAAGATTGTAAGTTCTGCTTATAGGTACTTTTAATTCAGCGGAAACGTATTTAAGAACATCTTCGGGTAAATAATACAGTTCACTTTGAACATCAAGAAGTACCTGTATAATTGATGATGGCTCTTTAGGATGTTTCTCTATTATTTTGTCGATAACATCAGCTTCCATTTTTTCTCCTATGATATTTCTTCTAATTTGGAGTTTATAATTTCTTTAAGTACAATTAACACTTTGCTGTCTTTTAAGGAATTTAATCCTAATAAACTTTTTAATTGTGTGCTGACAAATTCAAATTCACCTGTGTTCTTTTTATGAGTGTATTTGATATCTATATTATTTTCATTAGATAATAACGAAATAAGAGTATCAGTAATTTTTCCCATCGGTTTCCTGTCTATATGATCATACATGAATTCTGCTTTTACCGTTGTGCCTTTTCCTTCTTCAGATTCAACCGTTACTTTTCCTCCTGCTGCTATTGCTGCCTGTTCAAGAAGTGAAAGCCCTAAACCTACTTTTCTTTCTGTCCTTGATGTTGTAAACGGGTCCTTCACTTTAGCAGCCATCTCGCTGCTCATTCCTTTTCCGTTGTCTCTTATTTCAATTGTCAAAGAATTTTTCTCTGTATCTTCGTTTATCGCTATCTCAATAAAATTTGCACCTGCTTTGATTGAATTTTCAGCTATATCAAGTATATGTAATGAAATATCCTGCATTATCAGGAAATTAAATACTGTGCAAACTCTCCAAAGGTATTATTTTTACCTTCAAACTCAGTGTAAACGGAACCTATCCAATTCAATGAATGAGAATCGGAACCTCTTAAGAATTTATATTTTCCTAAGTATTCAGGATATTTTTCTTTTGCTTTTTCTATATCAAGGTTTGGTGAAATCTCCAATGCATCAAATCCTATATCATCCGGAATAAACCCTAATTGGCTTATTATTGAAAAGCTTGGCCTGTCTATATGTGCCGCTGCTGCAATTCCGTTATTATTGTGTATAAGTTTTATTATATCTTCAGTCTTAATATTTACTGCATTGAATAATGATTTTAAACAGAACCCTTCAACTTCATCAAACTCATTTGCTATGATTTGCTCACGGTATTCAGAATCACTTACTGCATCAGGCAGGTAAGTTGTAATTACTTCTTCTGTGCTTAGAGCATCAGCCATATTTCCGAAAAGTCCGAGTATGTGAACTTCCTCTCTTGAAGTGATTTCCATACCGGGGTAAACTGCAAGCGATGGATAATACCGGGCAGCTTTGATTGCCGCTTCTGCATTATTAAGTGAATTATGGTCTGTTATAAAAATCATATTTAAATCTGTATTAAATGCCTTTTCCACTATTCTTTTTGGCGATATTAATATATCTGCACAAGGTGATAAGCATGTATGAATATGGATATCTGCTTTTATTTTCATTAAACATTTTGTTTTTAATGAATACCGCACTCATAAATTTTTCCGCTTATCTGAAAAGTATTTAATCCTGTTCTTAAAAGAGTAACTTTTTCTTCTTCCGCTTTTTGTAATGTATCTTTGTCTATTTCTTTATTATTTACTATTATTATAGCTGCAAGCTCTTTCAGTGCTGCTACTGCAATTATATTTAAATGAGTCTGCAATGTTATCCAGACAAAATCTTTTTTTGCATTGGCAATTACATCGCTCAGGAGGTCACTTGAATAAGCACCGGCTATTTCTTTATTTTCATCAGCAAAGCCGTTAACGGTTTCCAGCCCGCATTTCTCTGTTAATTCTTTTAATTTCATTTTTCGTTAAGCTTTTGCTGTAATTCAAGAATTGTCATTATCTTTTCTTTTAACTTATGCTTTAACTCTTCATTCTGAACAAATATGCAGTCATTCATATTGGCTTCATCGTGCACAACATCTTCTGCAAAGCTCATGCATGTCGGTGAACCGCATGCACTGCAGTTTATTTTCATTAGCTGTGAATATATTTCATTCCGTTTTGATATCTTTCCTATTGCATCTTCAAGGTCAACATTATTTTGTTCCCCGTTTATAGAAGGGAAAATTGAATCCGAATAAACCGAATTAATATCTGTATCATCTTTTTTGCCGATGGGCAGTTTCTTTTCCCCAAATTCATCAATAAGATATTTCATTTTATTTACTGCCATGTATGCGTTTTCAACAACCAATGAGCCACCGGTACATGCTTCCTGGCATGAGTTCATTTCTACAAACTCTATATTGCTTAATTTTCCTTTGTCAATTTCATCTAGCAGGAACTGTACATTGTTTATTCCCGAAATTGTTATATGATTATTTGTGCCGAGCATATAGCTGAGTCCGCCCAGGTATCCGAAATGCAGCCCAAAGCCGTTCATTGCAAAATGCTCTGTTCCGTTATGCCTGTCTTTTAATGTAGTATTAATAGCTGCGTAAAGGCTGTTATAAATATCTGTAATAGGAATTGCACCGTCAAAGCTTGGATAATAATTTTCATCTTCCTGTGATATTAATGCTAACCTGGAAGGGCATGGTGTTATGTAAATGATTCCGATTTCTTCCTTTTTTACCCTGTATCTTTTTGCATATTCAATTCTTGCTTCGCGTGCTGCCAACTCTATCGGTGAGATAACAGGTATTACATGCTGGATTAACTCGGGATATTTTGTGTGAATTAGACGCAAACAAGTTGGACAAAATGTGCATATAAGCGGTTTTCTTCCTTTGTTATCATTGAGATATTTTTTTATAGCTTTGTAAACGGTTACACAAGCTTTAGTTATATCAACAACTTCATTAAAACCTATCTTCTTAAGCGCCGATAGTATTACATCAGGAGTAATGTGCCTGTCAAACTGGCTGTAAATGGATAGCGAAGGAATTGCAATCGTATATTTAAAGCTTGAGAGGTCAGTAAATGAATTGGTTAAAGGAATAATTGCTTTTGATTTGCATGCCTGCACGCATACACCGCAATCAATACATTTCTCCGGAAGCATATATGATTTTCTGTTACGGACTCTGATAGCTTCTACAGGGCAAATCCTGAGGCAAGCCATATCTCCGTTACATTTCGATGGATCGAAATATATTGAATGACCCGAATTCCCGTTATTAATGCTTTCCATTTAAGTTTATCTTAAAGCTGATGATAGTTCCCTTTGCAATCTCTGACTCAATCTCGAATACATCAGCATTATTTTTAATATTTGGTAATCCCATTCCTGCGCCAAAACCCATCTCTCTCATTTTTTCCGTAGCAGTCGAATATCCTTCCTTCATTGCGAGCTCTATATTTTTTATTCCCGGTCCCTTATCCGATAATTTTACAGTAATATTTTCTACAGTAATCGTAAAATCCAGTGTTGCCTCGTTTGCATACATGACCACATTCATTTCAGCTTCGTAACAGCAAATTGCTGCTCTATAAATTATATCCGGTTTTAAGCCTATTTCTTTCAGTAACCGTTTAATTCTAACCGATACCGTACCGGCATTTATGAAATCGCCGCCTTTAATCGTGAACGATTGACTGTACATTGCTCTTTGGTTCATCGTTTTCCATCAGGTTGCTTTTACCTCCCCGTAATCCTTGAGCGTACAGTATACCGCATGAGTCAAATAAAAGTAAATTAGTTGAAAGTAATGGTATTTTCCTTAATTCTGCAGTAGCTATTATATTTTCATCGGGTTTTTTGCCTCTTACAAAAATTATCCCGCTAAGGTCAAGTATCTCTGCAACCTGAAGTATTTGATTGCTCGTTAAGCCGGTCATCAAAAGCGAACCTGTGCGTCCGTATCTTAATACATCGCTCATTAAGTCTGCTGCAAAGCAATATTGTATTTCTTTATTCAGTAATTCTTCTGAAGAATACCAATTGCATTTAAGCAGTTCTTTTATTTCTTTTAGTAACATTTATCTTTTTTCGTTAATCAGTTTATCACCAAAGAATACCTGTCTTTTTGACGGGAATCTCGTAGCAGGGCAGTGGCTCCAGCATTGTCCGCATCCTGTGCATTTATCTGTATCCACATACCGGGCTTTCTTTTTAATTGTTACTTTAAAGTTTCCTAAAAATCCCGAAACTGCAACAACTTCACTCCATGTATATAACTTTATTGTATCCCTGTGTCCTACCGATACCATCTTAGGCGTTAAGATACAAGCAGAGCAGTCAAGTGTTGGGAATGTCTTATCGAACAAAGCCATCTTACCGCCGATAGAAGGTTCTCTTTCCACCAGGTAAACATTGTTGCCTGAATCAGCTATATCCAGTGCTGCCTGTATACCAGAGATTCCTCCGCCTACTATTAATGTATCAGGATTAACCTTTGCTTTTTTTACGGTCATCGGTACATGGAACGAAACGCGTTTCACTGCCGCATGTGCAAGTGCTTTGGCTTTTTCCGTTGCACGAATTTTATCGTCATGAACCCATGAACAATGTTCACGGATATTTGCCATCTGGAATAAAAATTTATTGATTCCCGCTTTTTCACAGGCACCTCTGAATGTTCCTTCATGCATCAATGGTGAACATGCTGCTACTACAACCCTGTTAAGCTTATTGGTCTTTACGGCATTTATTATTATTTCCTGCCCCGGGTCTGAACACATGAACTTATAATCTTTCGATACAACAACGTGCGGAAGTGTGGCTACATAATCTCTTACTTCAGCTACATTAACAATAGTAGAAATATTTACACCGCAGTGGCAGATAAAGAAACCTATTCTTATTTCTCCGTTTGGTGAACCGTTTGTTGACAATTTGTTGTCCATGTTATATTAATTATGTATGGTTGTTAAACCGTTTAATTTAATTCCTTTAGTTAAAAGTGTATCTATTCCAAGTTCTTTTTCATCAAATCCAAATGCCATTCCCAGAACCTGGGTGAAGAAAAATACCGGCATGTCATAATTCGTGTTGTAATGTTTATTAATCAAATCCTGGTAAGCTTCAAGATTCATCTGGCAAAGCGGGCACGTTGTTACAATACAATCAGCTTTGTTTTCTACTGCCGATGCAATTATTTCTTTTGATAATTTCAAAGCAATGTCTTCATAAGTAGTCATCAGCATACCGCCGCAGCATTTTACTTTAAAGGGATAATAAACATTTTCAGCGCCGCATGCTTCAAATAAATTGTCCATTGTCATGGGCACTTCCCTGTCATCAAATCCTCTTTCGGGTCTTACAAGCTGGCATCCGTAATAGTTAGCAATCTTCAATCCTTTAAGGCTTCTTACACATTTCTCTTTTATCTTATCAAGTCCTATATCATTTATCAGCACATCAAGGGGATGTCTTACACTAGCCGTCAGATTATACTGCAGACCTGCTTCTTTCAGGCATTCATTTACTTTCTGGTGAAAATCAGGAAGCTGTTTTAAATACCTGTTGGTTTTACTTAACACTGTATAACATGCGCTGCAGGGAGCAATAACATCTCTTTTATGTTTTTCGGCAAGTGCAAGGTTTCTTGCAGAAATTGCAAATGACAGGGTTTCTTTTACACCCATATATGCAGTTGCACCGCAGCAATTCCAATCTTCCAATTCTATCAGATTACAATCGAGATGTTTAAAAACTTTTTTAACAGAATCGCTGTAACTTTTATGAGCTGATTCTAAACTGCAGCCCGGGTAATATGTATAATCCATTTGATTAACTTAATTTATTTTTTAGATTCCATTACTGTTTCTTTGGCAATAGCACTGTATCCAACTGAACCTTTCAAATATTGAGGTTCCAGCAGTTCCTTTGGAGAATCCATCAACTCTGCTTTTTTTATTATCTTCTTAAATCCTTCAAGTCCTTTTATTTTTGAAGGGACATAAGCAACTCTTTTTCTTTTTGCCATTTTCAGGCTCAAAGGCATCATATTAAGCAATTTGAACGGAGTAGTCTTGAGTAAAAATCTTACAATAAGCAATGGCTCATGAAGCCGTCCATAGTTATTCATAACTTTTACGAATGTCTCTGAAAGTGCAGGAGCAGGGAATTTCTTCGGGAATATGCCTTTTTCCATTGCAAGCCGTTTCAAAGCATACATTATATCGGTAACTTTTATTAATGAGGGGCATCTTGTCTGGCATGAATAGCATGATGCGCATATCCAGATAGACTTGCTGTTCAAAAGGGTTTCAAGGTCTCCTGCCCTGAACAATGCAATTATCTCTCTTGGCGAAATATCCATGGCATATGATACCGGGCATGAACCCGTGCATGTGCCGCACTGTATGCAGGATTTTATCTTTTCGCTGTTCGGTATTGTTTCCAGTTGTTTCAGGAATGAAGATCTCAGATCTTCTTCTCTTTTTGATAATTTACCTGGTAATTGTACAGACTCGGTTTTCATTCCTTTATTTTTCTTAATTGTTAATTAATCCGGTTTCTATTCTGTCTGCTGTTTTTTCGGGATATAATAAATCCAGTTCATCAACTGATTTTATTCCAATAAACTCTTCAGCAGGAATTTTAAATGTAATAATGTTTTTCTCGAATAATTTATCGGCAATGACTTGTGAGCATTCTTTGATGCTGTTCCACAACGTTGGATTGATTGTTTCATTTATGCTGCGGTTATCTTCAACTTCGATGGCGAAAATGTCTATATCGGACGGGACTTTTGCATTTATTGACTCTGCAAGCCTTAATGCCGTAATGAAATTTATATCGTGGTATGAAGTTAAACGCAGTGTAGGCAGTAAATCTGTAGGCTTATAATGGTATATAGAACCTGTCGGCTTATTTCCGGTTTTAATTGAATCAATTACAACGGCATAATCAAAACCCTCAAGTAAGTCTATGATTCTAAATCCACCCCATGATGTCTCGCAGAAGGTAATTTCTTTGCAATGGCTTAAAACTTTCTCCAGGTAACGCAATGTAACAATCCCTATCCCATCGTCACTTATCAGGGTGTTTCCCATTCCTAAAATAATTGTCTTCATCGTAAACAATAAAAGAGAATCAACCCACGTATTCTAAAAAGATTAACTCATCATCGTATCAAAATTCAGCAGTAAAAACCAGTCTCCAAATCAACTGTAGCATTTCTAATTCAACTGTTTTTGTCCCAGTGTCTCACTCCTTATTTCCGAAAATTCACCTATTGTCATCTTCTCAAAAAAATCAGCTATCTCAAGCCTCAAACGGCAGCATTTTCTGTGAACGCTGCATTCAAAATCTTCACCGCAAACTTTGTCGCCAAGAATGCATTGATTGAAATTATGAATACCGTCACTCCACTTGATAATTTCTAATAAAGAGAGCGAACTGCCGTCTGCTGCAAGCATGAAACCGCCGTTCTTTCCTTTTTTAGATTGTACCCATCTGGTCGTTGTAAGGTCCTGGAATATCTTTGAGAGAAAATGATAGGGGATACCGGTCTTATCAGCCACTTCCCGGGCCATAATGTATTTGTTCTCTTGTTGGTATTGTGACAAGTAGGACAGGGCTCTAATTACGTATTCGCAATAACGGGAATAAAACATTTCAGTATATTATGATAATAAGACCTTTTTGTCTTGTTCAAATATAAAAAGAAAAAGAATATTATGCAAAGAAAATATTTATCCCTAAATGCTTGAAAAAACAAAAAGCTGCGATTACCCGCAGCTTTTTTAATAAAAAGTTATGTGTATATTTTATTTATGCAGCCAGTGCTTCTCTGGTTACAACTTTAAGCTCTTCGGGTGTAAACGGCTTGGGAATAAAGTTGAATGCACCTTCTCTGGTTGCTTCTACTGCCGTCTTGATTGATGCATAACCCGATATCATAACTACAGGAATTTCGGGGTAAAGATTCTTTATTGACTTCAACAGTTCCATGCCATCGCTTTTTGGCATCTTGAGGTCTAAGAATATTAGGTCGTATTTGTTCAGTCTCATTTTCAAAAGTGCTGCATCAACATCGAATGCTTCTTCAACTGAGCATGATTGCTTTGTCAATATTTTCCTTAAGCTGTGGCATACTATCGGTTCGTCGTCAACAACAAGCACATTATGCTTTGCATTTGAATCTCTTCCGAATAACCCGGCTCTCGGTATTTCAGACCTGTCCATGCAGTTAATGTAATCGCTTCCCATAATTCTTTCAACTTCTGAATAGTTGAATGGCATATCCACATCAATTATATCGTCAGTATGAACAAATGTTTTTCCTGTTGCTTTAGCTGCTCTTTCTCTTTCTTTCTTTACTATCGGGCATTCACCGGTGCATTCTCTTCCTTCAAGTACAAGGCGTCTGCATTCACGCTGTCCGGAATTGCAGAATTCGGTTTTCTTTGCAGGTTTCTTTTGCTGGGGAATATCGGACCTTGAAAGCTTATCAACAAACTCTTTTGAAGTGTGAGATTCAACTTCACTTTCGCTGAACGGCATATCTATATCGATGTTGTCATTCTTTTTCAAAGCCGGTTTTATCTTTGACTTCGGTTCAGCTTTTTTTGATACATTCATTTTCCTCTTTTCTATAGCTCTTTTGGTTATCTCGGTGAGCTCTTCAGGGGTAAACGGCTTTGGAAGGTAATCCATTGCTCCCAGCTTTGTTGCTTTTACTGCTGTATCTATTGATGCATAACCGGTAATAACGATAACATCAAGCTCAGGATAATGCTGTTTAATAATCTGGAGCAGTTCCATTCCATCTGTTCCCGGCATCATTAAATCTGTTATTACGAGGTCAAATTTATTATTTTTTATTTTTAATATTGCGTCATCCGCATTCAATGAGTTATCTACTGAATAACCTCTTTTGGTTAATATTTTTTGTATGCTTGAGCAGACTGTTGCTTCATCGTCTACTACTAATATTTTTTCGGTAATCATTTTTTTGTGTTCTCCTTTGGTTTTTAATTCTGTATATAACTAAAGCAATTGCCGTGCCATATCAGAATTACCTGTCAGATTCAACAAAATGTGCATTTAAGTAGAATTTTGCGGTATGAAGATAATTAAAAAAAAGAGAAATAACGAAAACCGTATAAAAAAAATATACAGGTGTATAAAATGAGTCGTGAACCAGGAGTCTTGAGTTGGGCGTCTATGCGAGGTAAGTCGAAGATCCTCCCTGCGCCGAAGCTTCCACCAAAGGCAGACAGATTTGCAGGATTTTCAATAGAACACACCCGGAGTCATTATTTATTCACTATATATCATCTACTCTTCACTTCCGGCTCTTAAGCTCTTCATTGATAATTGTTCATTGATCATTGTTCATTGCTTATTGTTCATTGTTCATTGTTCATTGCTAATTGTTCATTGCTCATTGTTCATTGCTAATTGTTCATTGCTAATTGTTCATTGCTAATTGTCCTTAGGGTATTTTTCAGTGCATATTTTTTTCAACATTTCAAAATCTAACCAAATTCGTGAGCATCATTTTACAGCTATATTACGACATGCTGTAAACCATCTCTATATTATTAAAGAACTGTATTAAGTGATAATATTTATCACTATACAAATGTATTTACGATATTTGTGTTTGTCAAGTTTTATTTAAAAATAGATTGGTGTGTATAGAATGCTTAGTGTGTATAGAGTGTTTAGAGTGCTTTTTAAGCAATTTTAATCAATAGATAAATAAAGAGGTAAGGATTTCCCTCTCGAGAGGGGAGGGAGCGAAGCGGAAGGGGTGTGTTTGATAATGAACCGGAAATACCTTCAAGTAATACTTTAACTCTCCAACATCAGCGACAAATATTTGCTGCCAAATTTTTCCCATAGCGATAATGGTTAATGATATAGTGAAGTTTTTTTTTGATGAAAAATTGGCTATTCCGGCTCAAAATCGCAAATCTTAAATCAAAAATCTCGCATTTCTGACGGCGTTATCTCCTTATACTGCAATGAGTTAACCCCTGTTTTTGATAAACGATAACCCAACTTGATACCAACTTGAACCCAACTCCGACACAACTTTAACCCATCTCCGACTTGTTTTGAACCCAACTCTGATTTTAGAGAAAAATTGTCAGTAAAAATGCAGGATTTGTCACTATAATGATTCCCAATAAATTATTTGAGTATAAAATTTAAGTGAATATATATTGATGAAAAATCAATTTATATTGCAGCTCACCATAATAAATTTTATTAATACAGAAATTATGAAACCTGCCGCAAAGGTACTTTTATCATTGTTCGTTTTATTTCAGGTAACAATTTTATACAGTCAATGGACAGTACAGTACACTTCAAATAATGCATCATTTAATTCAGTACACTTTATTGATATAAATACCGGATGGCTTGCTGTCTCATCAGGTACAAGTACGGGAACATTATATAAATCTACAAACGGTGGAAATACATGGAATACACTGTGTTTTTCTACAGATACTGCTTTTAAATCGGTTTTCTTTCTTAATCAAAGTACAGGCTGGTTAGCAACTAAATCGGGCAATGGAACCGGTGGATTATATAAATCTACAAACGGTGGAAACACCTGGACCATTCAATTATGGGCATCTTACACCGTTACTTCGGTTTACTTTATTGACCAAAATACAGGATGGAGGACAAATATATCAAGTTCGGGATTTATAGGCGAAATAGAAAAATCCACCAATGGCGGTAACACATGGAATTCACAATATGTTTTAATTGATACAGCATTTAATTCAGTTTTCTTTATAAACCAGAACACGGGCTGGTTAGCAACAAAATCAAGCTCCGGTTTTGGCAGGATTTTTAAATCCACAAACGGTGGAAATACGTGGAATACACAATATACTATGAGTGGTAATGGATTTAATTCAATTCATTTTATAGATAATAATACCGGGTGGCTTGCAGGAACTTCAGGTACGGGAATTGGCGGTGTTTCCAAATCCACCAATGGCGGCAACACATGGACCGTGCAATTTAATTTAAATAATACAGCTTTTAATTCGGTTGATTTTATAAACCAGAGCACCGGCTGGCTTGCAGCTGCATCAAATACAGGAACAGGTACAATATATAAATCAACCAATGGCGGAACACAAACAGGAATAGAACCTGTCAGCAATAATATTCCATTAGATTACGAACTGTATCAGAATTACCCCAATCCGTTTAATCCTGTAACAATTATCAATTATCAATTAGCAATGAGCAGTGATGTTAAGCTTTCTATATATGATGTTATGGGAAGAGAAATTGCTGTATTAGTAAATCAGATGCGAAATGCAGGGAGTTACTCTATTATATGGGATGCATCAAATTATCCAAGCGGAATATATCTTTATACGATTAAAGCAGGCAGTTACATGAAAACGAGACGTATGGTGCTGGTAAAGTGAGGGTTTATTAAAACACTCCTTCCCATTGTAAAATTTGGGAAGGAGAGAAACAATATATTATTATTTTTTAAAACTTAAATGTTACACCACCGCTGGCATAAAACGGCCATCCTGCTGAAAGTGATAATCCAATATTTTTAGTTAAGAAATAATTCATACCTGCCTGACCTCCATAACCAACACCGGAAGCCTCGGCACCAATAGTAGAAAAATAACCTGAATTAGGCTGCTGTAACCATTTAGTACTGGCATCAATATAGAAATAACCAGCTCCTGCCTTAGCATATAAATCTAATTTTTTACCGGGACTAAAATGATAAGACATACTTAGCAATCCACCGATTAAATTATAATCATATCTATATGAATAATCTTCGTACTCATTAGTATGTGAGTTATATACACTCCCAGTATAAGGTCCTTCTTCCCAGGAAGTATATGCTACGTCCAATGCTATACCATAATTATTAGAGACCCCTATTTCAAAATTTATTCCATATGTTAAGCTTCCCCAATCACCATACCCGGCTTTTAAACCTAATAAAAATTTACCTGAGCGGAAACCATCGTTACCATATTTTGTGTTTTCTTCATACGAATACAAGCTTCCTTTTACTTCCTCTTTTGTAAATTTCTGTATATCTTCATACTTGTAGGCAAAAACATTTCCATCTTTTGTCTTTATTTTAACTGATACATTCGGAACCTGTTCGATAATAGTGCCGTGAATAATACTTCCGTCTTTTAAATAGACCACATCTTCATATTGCTGTGAATAAGTTACGCCCGTAGAAATCAGGACTGCAAGAATAATAATTGTTTGAAGAAATAATTTCATATATACCTCCTAAGGTTTTTAATATTACGGTATATTTAACCGTAATTAATTTTTTGGGAAAACTTTAATGATATTATAGAGTGTAACGCTATGGCTAATAATGTAATTTTATTTTTTAGCTTCTTTTAAGTTATTTATTTTAAAATTACCATTCTTTTCGTCTCAACAAATCCTTCAGTTTCCAGTTTGTAAAAACAAACCCCGCTTGCTAAACTTTCTCCATTAAAATCTACTTTATAAGTACCTGCATTTAGTTTTTCATTTACTAATATAGATACAATTTTTCCTGATACATCATATACTATTATATTGACATGAATATTGTTTTTGGGAATAGAAAACTCAATTTGTGTTGTTGGATTGAAGGGATTTGGATAATTCTGATATAGCTTAAATTCTTTAGGTATTTCATTATCCTTTACTATTCCTAAAAATAATGTTCTAAAATTCCAAACAACTGACCACGGACCGGCACCTGCTGCATTTTGAGCATTAACTCTCCACCAATACTTTGTATTATTTTGAAGTTTTCCTGAAGGTACTGTAACTTGTGATGATGTAATACCACTTGAATCAAAAACTGTTGTTGAAAATGCTGTAGAATCAGTTGTTGTTATCTGGATTCTGTAACTTATAGCGCTTGTTACATCTCCCCAATCCATCAATGGTGTTAATGATTGTCCGGTCGAATTATTTAGAGGAGCTATAAGATTTGGTGCAGGTGGCGGTATCACTATTATATTACCTGTTGGGTTTTGTTTATAATAAATTTCCGGATTATTATCCCTATAATCCATCCAAACTATATTTACAGATGTATTTAATAAGCATACTGATGCAAATTCTGAAATATCAGAAGCATTTGTTAACCTGTAATCTGACTCCCAGTTTAAACCGGCACTAGTAGATCGTTTATAATATATTTCGTAATTTCCATCCCTGAAATCATGCCACACGACATGAAAAATATTATCTGAAATTACAATATTGGGAAAATTGGAGATACTGGAATTATTAGTTAACCTAATATCATTTGACCAGTTAATGCCATTATTGGTCGACTTTATACCATATATCTCATAGTTCCCATTTCTATTATCACCCCAAGCAACAAAGATGTTATTGCCTGACGCTGATATAGATGAATACATCGAGTTCGCTGTGTCATAGGTTAGTCTTAAGTCAGATTCCCAATTTATACCGGTATTGGTTGATTTTTTATAATATATCTCCTTATTATTGTCACGTTCATCATACCATGCAACGTGAACATATGAACCATATGCTACAATTGAAGGATAGGCTGAAATTGCTGAATTGTTTGTTAATCTATTATCTGCCCCCCAGTTCACCCCATTATTTGTTGATTTTTTATAATAAATTTCCAGACCTCCATCACGATTAGTGTGCCAAACTACATGCAGGACTGAATCCAATAATGCTAAAGAGGGATCCATAGAATCGTACAATGTGTTAGTTAGTCGAACATCTGTTTGCCATGTTATACCTCCATCGATTGAACGTTTATAATATATTTCATGATGTCCATCTCTATAATCTCTCCATACAACATGCACGTATTGGTTAGATACAGCTATTGAAGCTCCCTGTGAGCTGTTTGGATCAGTAGTTAATCTTATGTCTTCCCCCCAGTTTAGACCACTATTTGTTGAGCGTTTATAATATATATCATCATAACCATTACGTCCATCATTCCAAACAACATGTATAATATTTCCATAAGAAGCTATATTTTTGGCATTGTTTATAGACGTACCGGAACCATAATTATTATTTGTTAATCTTACATCCGGTTGCCATTGGCAATAAAATTGAATAGAATATATAAATATTATAAACAGTGAAAAGATGAAACTTTTCATAAATAAATCTGTCTCCATTTCAATGTTTTATAAAAAAATATTTTTCAGTTGCTAAAGATTCTCCAAGACGCAACCACAATACGTCCTGTATCGAGTGAAGTTTGTTCTAGTAGTTTTCGATGCAGAACAGAACAAGAAATTCTGTATGTCGCAATATAATTATAAACATATTATTTTTCAATAGGTTAGGGTAAAATAATGCGTTTTCGTTACCCGGGATAACGGAATGTGTGTATATTAATTATTTGGTTGCTGCTGGTTTCTTTATTGTATGCTTCTTCATCAAGGCCTGGAAGTTTGGACGCTGCATGTATAAATCTACAGGATAATTTTTCTATATTTTCAATTGTAAAGCATTATAAATCTTTTTTTGATGTTCTGCATTAACATTTGCTTTTTTTGCATACTCACGCCAGCAGGAAACCGTTTCCAAAACAATCTGTATAATTTCTTTCGGCTTTTTTATATTCATATTTTCAGCGACTTCAATTAAATCATTCCCGGTTATATCATCCCGTTTTCCATTTATTGACATTTGATGTGAACGCAGCCAAATATTATCAGGGTTGTAAGCATAAGTTACATCATATGCAGGTGATAAACCCCATTTTCCTGCTTTATCCATTAGAAAAGAAATGTTCTTAGTATGATCATCCTGATTTCTTGCTATTACATTAAATACCATTCTCCTGTACAATTGTTCATGGTCACTATATTGCAGTTTCAGCTTTCGCATTATTTGAAATGCCTGTTCATACGAATATGCTCCTGCTAAGTTGAAATCAAAATGTGCTATCGAACATAAAGACTGCATATGAATCTTATTTATTCCGTCACGGTCAAACCTTTTTGTCATAAAGTGAGTGCGGTGGTTTTCATTCAGCGTTTTACATTCAGTCATAATTATTCCGCAATCTGTCGCCATAAGGTAATATGCATATTCAATTTTGCAATAACCTTTCGGATCACCTAATTCTTTATCATTAATACCATCAAATTTTATAATCCAATAGCTATAGTCCTTTAATCCGTCAATCTGTCCGGAACGGACATCACCGGTGTTTTCATTATATGCAATAATTGCTTTCGCTCTGTTGCCTCCCGCCGATGTTCCGACTCTTATTATTTTCAATAATCCATCTGTTGTTTCATCGTGGATATTAACAGCGAGATCTTTTCTTTCATTAAGTATTTCTTTGGTCAGGTTAACAAGTTCACTTATTTGAATTGATTCCGAAACATCATCTATTAACGGAATTACCGGTTCAAACTCAAGAGCTCCCATCCCTCTTTTACCAATATAACATAACCTTTCTACAGAATTAAAATTTTGTTCTCCTCCCCGGCGTGCAAGCCATGCATCAATAATCGTATTTCCAAATCTGTCAGGCAAACTTTCAACCAACATTCCCGGTAATCCTTTAAATGTAGTATTATTTAATTCAGGGAATGAATAAATCATTCTTCCATTTAATGCTTCCTCTAATGGCATTTTTAATGGGGCTAAGTTTACTCCCTTTTTAATGAAGTCAGGGTCAAATTCAAAAACTGCATATCCTGTTTCATCACGCCACGCAATAGCCCCGACCATCATACCCCATATATTTACTCTTGCAACAGTATTCATTTATTGTTTCCTGTTTCTTTAGATTTATGGTGATATGCTCTTTGACGTTTTTTTTCCTGAAGCTTTAATAATTTTATGGGACTAATCTCCGGTTCCTGAACGAATATGTTCATTATGTTTAGCTTATCTAATGCACGTAATATTTGTACCAGTGAAAGTAATGTTGCAGCTCTGCCTGATTCTATACGGCTTATTGTAGTTCTGTCCAATCCGGATTTCTTTGCAAGCTGTTCCTGAGAAAGGTTTACATTGAGCCGCATCTGTTTTAAAGCATTTCCAATTTCTTTAACAACGGCAGGATCAGCCATTTCTTCCCAGTTTCTATTTCTTCTTGTTATCACAATAACCGGTTATTTTATATGTTGAAAGCTTTTATGCTGTTAATATATAAAATATTATGTAGAATTGCAAGATGTAATGTAGCGTAAAGGCTACAATATGCTCATTTTATACCTATATTGATGCTTAAAAGCATCAATATTTACACGCCGGTAACAGGTTTCTTTATTCCATACTTCTTCATCAATGCCTGGAAGTTTGGACGCTGCATGTTTACTTCTCGCGCGGCTTGCGAGATGTTCCAGTTGTTTCGCATCAATGCATCTATTATAAACATCTTCTCAATTTCCTGTATGGAATAATCTCTCATCTGTTTCTTAATCTGTTTAAGCTCTTCAACTGTCCTTGGGGCTGATTTCATCGGCGCATCTGCTTTATATATTGCAGCTGATACATGTGCAGGTGTGATTACCGGACCATCAGAAAGTATTGTTAAACGCTCCATAGTATGTTCAAGCTCTCTTACATTACCCGGCCAGTGGAAATTCATTAGTATCTCCATTGCTTCAACATCCATTTCCGGTACTACCCGCTCCGATAAAACACAGTAATGCCTGAGAAAATGCAGGGCAAGATCGGGGATATCTTCTCTTCTTACTCTCAATGGCGGCAGCTTAATGGGGAATACATTTATTCTATAGTATAGGTCTTCCCTGAACTTATTGCTCATTACAAGCTGTTTCAGGTCACTGTTTGTAGCAAATATTAATCTTACATCAACTTTTTTTACATCAGTACTGCCAACGGGAATAATTTCTTTCTGCTGAAGCACCCGTAGTAAGCGTGATTGAGTTTCCAAAGGCAGGTTACCAATCTCATCAAGAAATACCGTTCCTTTATCTGCCGCTTCGAACAATCCCTCTTTGCTAGTATAAGCACCTGTAAAGGCACCCTTCACATGACCAAACAATTCACTTTCCAGTATGCCGGATGAAAGTGTAGATACATCTATCGGAATATACTTTTCATTTTTCCTTTTGCTAACATTGTGAATTGCTTTTGCAGTTAGGTCTTTTCCTGTTCCGCTTTCTCCGATAATTAATACAGTACTGTCGGTTTCCCCGACTTTTCTTATCATGTCATAAACTTCGCACATCTCTTTGCTTCTGCCTATTAATCCTTCGAATCCTGTTTCATGGCAGTAATTATATTTATTCGATGTTATCTTTATAATCTTTCTTTTCTCAAGTGCTTTATTCAGCACGGCAATAAGCTCAGCAGGAGTAAAGGGTTTCGGCAGGTAATCGAATGCACCGTACCGCATGGTTTCAACTGCAGAAGCAATGGTAGCATAACCTGTTATTATTACGACAAGAGTATCGGGGTATTTCTGCCTAACGGTTCTGAGCACTTCCATTCCGCCCATATCCATCATTTTCAGGTCTGTGAACACAACATCAAACTCGCGGGTCTCGAGGATATTTAAAGCCTCTACACCTCCCGTTGCATAAGTTGTGTTATGTCCTGAGCGTTTGAATATCTTTTCGCAGCTTTTGCAAATCACTAATTCATCATCTACTATTAAAATTTCGGCTTTTGTATCAATCATCAATATCACTGTTATAGTTTACCGGCATAAATATTGTGAAACATGTACCTTTTCCCAATTCACTGTCTAAAATAATTTTTCCTCCATGTCTCTCTATTATTCCGTGGCTAATCGATAATCCCAATCCCGTGCCCTGCTGTTTTGTGGTAAAGAACGGGTCAAAAATTCTTCTTTTATCCTTCTCCGAAATACCGCAGCCGCTGTCGGAAAACTTAATTTCAATATAATCCCGGGCATGGTTTAATGATGTATTAACTACAAGCTGACCGCCATTTGGCATAGCTTCCGAGGCATTCAGAATGAAATTGATAAAAACCTGCTGTATCTGGTCTGCATCAACCATTATTTGCGGAATAGAAGTATCCAGTACTTTTTTGATAATGATATTCCTGAAAGCACTTTGATTTCTGACAAGCAGAATAATATTCTCTATCAGGGCATTCAGGTCGGTCATTTTTTTCTGCGGCTTGGTCTGCCGGGCAAAATCAAGCAGGCGTTTTACGATTTCCCTGCATCTTATGGTTTCGTTAACCACAACCTGCAAATCTTCTCTTCGCGGGTCATTTTCTTCAAGGTCTTCAAGCATTAAGCTGCTGTTGGTCAGTACGCCTGTGAGCGGATTATTTATCTCGTGAGCAACGCCTGCGGCAAGCTTACCAATTGATGCAAGCTTCTCTGACCTGAAAAGCTGGTCATTTATCCTCTTTAATTCCTCTGTTCTCTGGTTAACCTTATTCTCAAGAGTTTCAGCCCAGTTCTCAAGCTCAAACTTTTCCTGTTCAAGCTGTTTTGCCATTAAATTTAGCGACAAAGAAAGGCTTTCTATCTCACGCGGCGCTTTAATAGCTATATTGGATTTATACGTACCGTCCGCTATTTGTTTTGCCCATTCTTCCAGCTTGCGCAGAGGGGCTGATATCTTTTTTGCAAACATCACCGCTACGAAAAATATTATTATACCCGTAACAATTGCTATTGAGGAAAATATTAATATCGTATTAAGCAGAAGGTCATTGAACGGCTGTTTTAAAATTCCCACATATAAGATACCGATAACCCTGTCATTAATATCTCTAATCGGTTTGTAAGCGGATACATACCAGGAATTAACCACAAACGCATCACCAATCCACTTTTGCCCGGCAAGGATTACCTCGTCATACACTTCTTCCGAAACAAGTGTTGAAACAGCATACGAACCGTCTTCGTTTTTAACATTGGTTGCAATACGCACATCGTATTCAAATATTGTTACAGTCCCAATATCCTGCCCTTTATACACTTCGTTTTCATGAACAACATTATTAATTTTATCTACTATATCGTAATTCCTGTTCAAAAGAACACCTGACATCAGTACGCCGACGATATTCTTATTCTTATCAAACAACGGAGAGGCTGACTTCATCATCATACCGTTTTTCTCGAATTTTTCAGACCTTTCCCTTGACATGAGGGTTGGCTTCACTTCCATATAAGCCCTGTCAGCCAGCTCGAATGCTTCTTTTTTCAATTCATCCGGGCTTACAATATCGGTTCCCGATACCGTGCTTTTTGTTTCAAGAACTCTTTTGATAAATTTATCGGAAGTTATATAATCACCCGAATTGAATGAATTTCTGCCGCGGCATATAACCTTGCCGTTTTTGTCAACTATAGTGAATATATCAAGCTTTTCGTTCTGAAGGATGGTGTGAAGCTCCTTGTATAAAGTATCGGCTTTATTTTCAATCAGAGATGAGATAATAAAGCTTCTGCCTGCGGTTAAGCGGGTTATGCTTTCAATTTGTGATATCCGGTGATTATAAATTTCACCCGCTGAGTTCAGGTCGGAAATACTTTTGCTTTCGGCACGGTTGGTAATTTCGTTATAGATGAACTTAGATGCAATTATGCTTATTACAATAACAGGTACAAGAATTGCAATTGTGAAGTACAGTATTAACTGTGACTGAATACTTTTTGTGGATATCTTTCCCATATTAAGATATCATAATTAAATTAATTTAGCTCAAAAATCCCTGCCTTTCAAGTTAATAATAAATGCATAATATATACCGACATAAAAACATGATTTATCTCATTGTTTATGGGGTTAGGAGTGAGTAATTTTGTATTGTAAATAAATGGAGGTCAAATGGCTTTAATAGCAATAATAGACGATGACCCCGATATCCGCGATGCAAGCACCCTCGTTTTATCGGCTAAGGGATATGAGGTTATTACCGCAGGTAATCCTACTGACGCATACAATTTAATTAAGGAAAAAACCCCGGATCTTATAATTCTTGATGTTATGATGGATGAACCGGATGATGGCTTCTTTCTTGCCCAGAGGTTAAGAAAAGAAAAAATCACTACTCCGATCATTATGTACACATCAATTTCCAAGACCGTTGGTATGGATTTTGGCAAGAGTGAAATGGTTCCTGTTGATGATTTTGTTGAAAAACCGATTTCACCGGCACAGCTAATTAGTAAAGTTGAAAATCTGTTAAAAAAATCTAAGGAGCAAGTATGCTAGTTTCGGAAAGAACATCTTTAACCGAAGAGATAGAACGGCTTGTTGAGCAATACGGTAAGGACAGGTCATCTCTGCTGCCTATCCTGCAGGCAGTGGAAAGGAAATACAGGTATGTACCTGATTTCGCAATGCAGGAAATAGCACTTCAGCTTGATATTCATCCTGTTGAGGTTTACAGTGTAGTTACGTTTTATTCTTTCTTACACTCTAAGCCAAGGGGCAGAAATATCGTGAGGTTGTGCAGAACTATAATCTGTGATATTTCAGGCAAAGAAAATGTTGAATCCGCTATTACAAGAGAGCTTGGAATATCGTTCGGTGAAACAACACCGGATAAAAAGATAACACTTGAATATACAAATTGTCTCGGTATGTGCGACCAGGGACCGGCAATGATGGTGAATGACAGGGTTTTTACCCGCTTAACACCTGAAAAAGCTGTTGAAATACTTAATGAAATAAAATAAATGGAATCTGTATATAAAAAAACACAAAGAGAAGGCAAGGTACTTTTCTCTTCTTATAAAAGAGGCGAAGGTATCGAGAAAGCTCTAAAGCTTGGAAGAGAAGATATTTTATACGAGTTAAAAATATCGAAATTAAAAGGCAGAGGCGGTGCCGGATTCCCAACTGCTACAAAATGGATGCTCACGGCTGCCGCAAAGTCTGATATTAAATATATTGTTTGCAATGCTGACGAGGGAGAACCGGGTACTTTCAAAGACCGCGTTCTTTTAACAGAATATCCTGAAATAGTATTTGACGGCATGGTTATCGGCGGATATACTGTTGGAGCACAAAAAGGAATAGTATACTTAAGAGGTGAATACGAATACATGCTTAGTTTTCTTGAAGACTACTTAAAGAAAATGCGTGAAGATAACCTTTTAGGAAAAAACATACTGGGGAAAAAAGACTTTAACTTTGATATCATTATCCGCATGGGTTCAGGAGCTTATGTATGCGGAGAAGAAACAGCTTTAATAGAATCACTTGAAGGTAACCGCGGTGAAGCAAGGAACCGTCCTCCTTACCCGGTTAATACAGGATTTATGGGCAAACCAACATCTGTGAATAATGTCGAAACTCTAGCTTCCGTTCCGAAAATATTGGTAAAAGGCGGAGAGTGGTTTGCAAAACAGGGAACCGGGAAATCATCCGGCTCTAAATTATTCTCCATATCCGGTGATTGTGAAAAACCGGGCGTATATGAACTGCCATGGGGAATTAAAATTAGTGACCTGCTTACTATAGTAGGTGCTAAAGATACAAAAGCTGTACAGGTTGGAGGTGCTTCCGGCATCTGCATTCCTGAATCACAATTCGATAGAACCATATCTTATGAAGATGTTGCTACGGGTGGTTCTATAATGATATTTAATAAGAGCAGGAACATGCTCCATATTTTGAAAAATTTTATGGAGTTCTTTGTTGAAGAATCCTGTGGGCAATGTACTCCCTGCAGAATTGGTAATGTGAAGCTTCTTGAAGGTATCGAAATGATAGAGAATAATAAATTTACATTCTCTTACATTAATCAACTAAAAGAGCTTGGAAAAACAATGCAGGTTGCTTCCAAGTGCGGCCTGGGACAATCAAGCCCTAATGCTTTCATTTCAATTTTAGATAATTTTAAGGACGAGATATTCAATCCGGGAAAGAATGGAGGCAAGTATGTCAGATAAAAGCAGTACATCAAGAAGCCCTTTAAGCCAGAAAGGGCACACAATACAAAAACAGGAAGACCTGAATACAATTGGCGGAAGCATTAGTGTTGAAATTAATGAAAAGAAAGTAAGCGTACCTTTTGGTACAACTATTCTTGAAGCATGTAAAATTAACCAGATACATGTACCTACATTATGCCATCATGAAGACCTTTGTGTGGCCGGTGTTTGCCGTGTATGCGTTGTCGAGGTTGAAGGTATAAGAACCTTACAGGCAGCATGTGCTTTCCCGATTACATCACCTATAAAAATAAAAACATCTACTCCAACAGTAAGAAAAGCAAGAAAGAATATAATTGATTTATTACTGAGTGAACACTACGGCGAATGCTACAGCTGTATCAGGAACCAGAACTGCGAACTTCAAAAGCTTGCTGAAGAATATGGTGTGGATAAATATACTTTCGGTCACGTTACAAAACCGAAATATGAAACAGATAAATCTTCACTTTCGGTAATAAGAGATATGAGCAAATGTGTTCTTTGCAAACGCTGTGTAAGAACCTGTATCGACTTACAGGAAGTTGGCGTGCTTGAAGCAGTGCACCGCGGTGACCAGACACATATCAGCACATTTATGGATAAACCTCTTGCTGATGTGATTTGTATCAATTGCGGTCAGTGTATCAACAGGTGCCCGACTGCTGCACTTCATGCAAATGACCCGTCTGATGAAATATGGTCAGCAATCGATGACCCGAAGAAACATGTTGTAATACAGACTGCACCTTCTCCCCGTGCGGCAATAGGCGAGGAATTTGGACTTGGTGCAGGACACTCGATGACAGGACAGCTAAACACTGCTTTAAAGAGAATTGGTTTTGATGCAGTATTTGATACTAACTTCACTGCTGACTTAACCATATTGGAAGAAGGAACAGAATTACTTCTAAGGTTAAAATCAGCATTGGTTGATAAAGACCCGAATGTAAGGCTGCCGCAGTTTACATCATGCTCACCGGGTTGGGTGAAATATATTGAGCATTTTTATCCTCAGTATCTTGACCATATGTCAAGTGCTAAATCACCTCAGCAAATGTTTGGTGCAATTATCAAAACATTTTATGCCAAGCAGGCAGGTATTGATCCGGCAGATGTTGTATCGGTTGCTTTAATGCCATGTGCAGCAAAGAAATTTGAATGCAACAGGCCTGAGATGAATTCATCAGGATTTAAAGATGTTGATTACGGTTTGACTACAAGAGAAATGGCAAAGATGATAAAAGAAGCAGGTATCTATTTACCCGAAATGCCCGAAACTACATTTGACAGCCCGTTTGGTGAAGCTTCAGGTGCAGGACTTATATTCGGTGCAACAGGTGGTGTAATGGAAGCTGCTTTGAGAACAGTATATGAGCTGGTAACCGGCAGGGAAGTACCCTTCAAGAATTTAAATATTGAGCCATGCAGGGGATTTGAAGGAATAAAACAGGCATCGGTAAAATTAGAAAACGTAAGAGAAGAATGGAAATTCCTTGAAGGCGTTGAAGTAAAATTTATCGTAGCACATGGAACAGCAAACGCAAAGTTGGTTATGGAAATGTTAAAGCGTGGTGAATTGAACGATGTTCATTTTATAGAGATAATGGCATGCCCGGGCGGATGTATCGGCGGCGGCGGTCAGCCAATTCCTACTAGTGAAGAAATTAGGACAAAACGTGCGCAGGCAATTTATTCCGAAGAAGAAAGATTGACTGTAAGAAAATCACATGAAAATCCTTATGTTAAGATGCTTTATGAAAAATTCTTAACAGACGGTCCATGCGGCAAGCTTTCTCATAAGCTGCTGCATACGCATTATGTAAAAAGAGGAAAATACATAGCTTAATTAATAATTTATTAAAGCCGGGGATTCTATCTCCGGCTTTTGTTATATTTGTTATATCATGAAATCTTTTATAATAAATTGGACACTTAAATTTAAACCTTACTGGAGGTTTATTTATAGAAGAAATTTATGGTTCATAAAGCTGAGGTTCGGTGCGTTTGGGATGCTGATAGGCTTGATATTATTACTTGAGTTTTTGCTGCAAGCCGGACTTAGCCGGGTTCAATTATTTTCTTTGACCGGTGCTGCTCTATTAATGCTTGGATATAATTTAATATTCAATTCTGTCCAGAAAAAAGTTACTCTTGACGAAGATAAATTTTTTAATCCCTTCCTGTTTGCCTTCATTCAGATTATTGCCGATTTAATAGTATTATCTTTTGTCTGTTATGTGACAGGGGGTATAATCAGCCCATTTGCAATGTTCTTTATATTCCATGCAATTATTGGCAGTTTATATATGCCCGGTAAGGTTATATATCCGTTGATTGGGTTGATAATAATAATATATGCTATCACAGGGTATCTTCAATTTACAGGTGCGTTTAATACTTTGTTTATTTCAGGTTTGAAGTTTCCTGACGTAAGAGGAAATGTAAATCTTTTTATTATATACGCGTCATGTTTCAGCTTTATGATGGGCGTGAGTATTTTTATAGCAAACAGCATAGCCCGTGAATTATATAAGAGGGAAGAAGAATTACAGCGTACACTGGATAAGCTTTTTGAAGCAGAAGCTGCAAAGCAAAAATATACAATAGCTGTTGTTCATGAGATTAAGTCACCTATTGTTGCGGCTCAATTATATCTTCAGATAATACTCAATAATTATTTAGGTCCGGTTTCTCCGCAGGTTGAAGAAAAGCTCACAAGAACATTAAAACGCCTTGATGAAGGAATAGAAATTATAAGTGATATATTGAAGATGTCAAAGCTTAAGCTGCTTGAAAATATTAAAAAAGAACCGCTGGAGCTTGAAGCGGTTATTTGCAAAGCAATAGAACAAAAAAGCGCAAATGCTCATTCAAAAAATATTAACCTGGTATTTACCGATAACCGTATCCTGAAATATAAAGTATCAGCAGATGAAGTCCTTCTTGACCTTGCACTTTCAAACCTGATTGGCAATGCTGTGAAATATACATTTAACGAAGGAAAGGTTTTGGTTGAAGTAAACGAAGATGAAAATAACAATATAATAGTGGAAGTAAGCGATAACGGTATAGGTATACCCGAAAATGAGCTTCAGAAAATATTCAGGCAATTCTATAGAACTACTAACATTAAGCACAAAGGATACGAAGGCACAGGTCTTGGTCTCTCGATAGTAAAAGAAATTGTTGAACAGCACGGATGGAGTGTTGATGTAAAAAGCCCTTCAAAACTAGCTGATGAAAAAGGATGCGGCACAAGTTTTGTGATTATAATACCTCATACTGATTAACCTCTTTCTCTTCCGATCTTACTGCAAAATATATCCCAATCAAACACACTATCGTTCCAAACAGAAACACTGCTTTAAAACCTGATTCCATTATGTTCATTGGAACATTTGCTGTAATTGGATTTGCCTGCGGAATATAAACCGATAGTATTGCGGCAAAAAAACACACTCCAAGTGCTGAGCCTGTTCTAACAACTGTCAGCATTAATGCCGAGATACTTCCTTTTTCTTCAATTCCTGCATAAGACATTATCCTGTTTGTATTGGCAGGTATAAATGTACCGATTGCAATTCCGAAAAGTGATAGTGAAGCAATAATGAGTAATATATCAGAAGAAGAATCCAGGAAATAGAAGAATAAATAAGAAAGAAAAGTTAATATAATTCCGTATGTACAAATTATCCTTATGCTTTTTTTATCTGATAAATATCCGCCAAAAAAACCGCTTACAATCTGCATAACAGATGGAATAGTCATAAGCAATCCGGTTTCCTGTTTAGATAAGCTTTTTATCCATTGCAGGTAGAAGGGGAATAAAAAAACCATTCCGTTGGTAACAATGTAAACAACTGAAAAAGAAATTAGCGGGAACGAGAATTTTTTCTTTTTTAAGTAATTCAGATTAAATAATGGTGCAGGAATATCAATTTCCCTCTTAATGAATAAGTATATAAATACTGCAGCTATTATAAACGATGTCGTTATGTATTGATTCATCCATCCCATTTGCTGCCCGTTGTTAATGGCAAAAAGCAGGAAAAATAATCCTATGAAAATATAAATTGAACCCAGCACATCAAAAAATACTTTTTTATTTGAGGGAGAGACTGATGGTATATATCTTAAAGCAAGAACTAATGCAGCAATTCCCGGAATAATATTTATAAAAAATATTGAGCTCCATCCATATGCATCGAGTAAATAACCGCTGAAAGCTCTGCCCACTACTCCCCCAAGTGCAACAAATGCATAATTAATTCCGAATGCTTTTCCTTTCATTCCTTCAGGCAGATAAGAAGAAATTATTGCAGGAGTGATTGAAAATAAAATTGCACCTCCTGCTGCCTGTAGAATACGGAAAGCAACAAGCATTTCAAATGATGTGGACAAACCGCATAACACAGCACCTGCAAGAAAAGTGAATATCCCGAGTAAATAAAGCTTCTTAAATCCGAACTGGTCACCAAGCTTTCCCGATAACGGAAGAAAACATGTGAGCACAAGAAAATATATCCATACAACTTTTGAGGCTGATGCCGGAGTTATATTAAAGCTTTGTGATATGGTAGGCAGTGAGACAGAAACAATATTTATGTCTAATCCAAGCAGGAAATGCACAATACAGACCGTTAAAGTAAGTAGAATGTATTCCCTTTTTCCTGATGTATTGTTTATCATAACTATACAAAATTAATAAAAATTAGTCCGTTTTTTAATGATTTTAATCATTTTTTAAGATTAAAAATCGGGTTAATTTTGTATTGAAGCACCTCAGTCCCCGTGCCTTCTCCATGTGGATGGAGGGCTGGGGAGTGAGGTGTTAATGTCAGATAATTTGATTAAAGAAGTTAATAATCTATTTCTATATGAAAATACTTCCAATTTTATTTCTATTATTTGCGATTAATTTTGGCTATGCACAAACCGGCGCTATTAGCGGAAATGTTACTGATGCAAATACAGAACAAGGATTGCAGGATGCAGCTATTTATATATCAAATCTGGATTATAAGGTTTTTACTGATAAAATCGGGCATTTCCTTATTCAGGATTTACCCGCCGGTAAGTATGATGTTATGGTTTCTTATCTTGGATACAAGAAGGAAACTTTTACATTAAATGTTTTGCCCGATACAGTATTGAGAGTTCAATTCAAGATTGACCAGTCATCAATAACTCTTGGCGAAATAATTGTAACAAGTTTTAGACATGAACAACAATTAAAAAACATTCCGCTTCCTGTTGAGGTGGTGGATAATTCTGAGATAACACAGAGAAACCCGGTTTCTGCTTCGGACTTAATGAAAAATAAAGCAGGAGTTACATTAACACGGGACGGAATCTGGGCAACGGATATTAACATAAGAGGAATGAACCGTTCAAGCATTGTTACACTTGTAGACGGCAACAGGATAGAAACCGCTACGGATATATCAGCAAGGTTATCACTTTTTGATATTAACGATATTGAGAGGATTGAAATAATCAAAGGCGGTATGTCATCTCTGTACGGCACGGGAGCATTGGGCGGAGTTGTAAATATAATTACAAAGAGCAATCTGTATGCAGGCAAGTTTACTTTCAGCGGCAAAATATTAAGCGATTACAACAGTGTAAACAACAGCACAGGCGGCAACCTTCTTCTATATGCAGGTGCCGAAAGATGGTTCCTGAAGCTAAACGGAACAATGAGAAAAGCCGGTAATATCAAAACACCAAACAGTGAAATTAATAACAGCGGCTTTAAAGATAATTATTTTTCGGGTGTACTCGGTGTTAATCCTTTCAGGAATAATGAAATAAAAATCAATTACCAGTATTATCTTGCAAAAGATGTCGGGATTCCCGGCGGGTACCCTCTATTTCCTAATAATGCTCTTGTCACTTACCCGAAGGAAGAAAGAAGCTTGTTAAGTGCGGAGTATAAAATATCTCAAATCTCAAAAATACTTAAAGATGTTTCTGCAAAATTTTATTACCAGTATATTTTCAGGGATGTGGAAAATATTCCGCACATTGTGCAAAAGGTTTATGCAGGAAATGTATTAAAGAAAAAAGTGAGTGTATTAAACATAAAACCGCAGGCAGACCACAATACAAAAGGATTTTCACTTCAATCGGGCTGGCTGCTGGGAAAGTATAACTTTGTAATTGCAGGATTTGATGCATGGCAAAGAGACCTCGACAGCAGGAGAACAAGAGAACAGGTAATTGAAGATTATGATTCGACCGGAACGGTTGTAATTAAAACTATAAAACAGGTAACAGGGGAGAGGCCGATACCGATTTCATCATACAGGAGCATTGGGGCATTTGCACAGGATGAAATAAGATTGTTCAAAGATAAATTAAAAATAAATATCGGCGGAAGAATTGACCAGATAAAAGTGACTAATGACATTGCTTATAATCCCGAATATACAATAACCAATGATACAGGATGGAACTGGACTCCGGCAGGACAAAAAATCATTTGGAATTCTGCAGCCGAAGATGATATTTCGTGGAGTGCCAATGTTGGTGCAATGTATGCTTTATATAATGATGTAAGTATCACCTTTAATGCGGCACGTTCATTCCGCTCGCCTTCGCTGGAAGAAAGATACCAGTACATTGATCTTGGCAGCCTTGTAAGACTGGGTAATCCTGATTTAAATCCGGAAAACGGGATATTCCTGGATGCAGGATTTAAAGTGTTTAATCCTGTTATCAAGTTTACAGGAAGCGGTTTTTTAAATACAATAAATGACTTGGTGATTGAAATACCGGGTACATATGAAAACAGGCAGGCAATGATAAAGACCAATGCCGGAAAATCCAGGTTCTATGGCTTTGATGCTAACCTTGAATATAATTTCTACAAAAAGTTTGTGTTTTACAGCACAGTATCTTATGTAAGAGGAAGAGATATTGAAAACGATTTAGACCTGCCTCAGATACCGCCGTTAAACGGTTCAATTGGATTAAAAGCTGCTGCCGGTAAATATGCTAACTTAGATTTCTCTGTAATGTTTTTTGCCAGGCAAAATAAAATTGCAGCAGGCGAAGTTGAAACTCCCGGGTATGTTACACTAAACTTATATGTACAAAGTATGCCTATCAAATTCAGCGGAGTGAAAATAAATTTGTATGGCGGAATAGAAAACATTCTTGACAAAGAATACAGAAATCATTTATCAACTAACAGGGGAACAATTACACAAGAACCCGGCAGAAATTTCTTTGCAAAAATTGGATTGAGCTGGTAGAGTGTATGGAGTGCAGTAACCGTGTTACTGCTATAACAATAGGTAGATTTACATATATATGCACTTTTCAGTGCATATTTTTTTGAACCCTCCAAAATCTAACCAAATCCGTTAGCAGCATTTTCGAACAATATTACGACATGCTTTATATCATTTCGATATTAACAAAGAACGGTTATTTATGCTTATATAGCTATATAAGCACTATCAGTATAATTTAATATAGTAATTGCTTATTGTCAAGTTTTAACTAAAAATAGTTTGGAGTGTGTGGAGTGCTTAGAGTGTATTGAGTGTTTAGTGTGCTTTTTTGAGCAATTTCAGCTCATGGATAAATAAAGAGGTAAGAATTCCCCTCTCGAGAGGGGAGGGAGCGAAGCGGAAGGGGTGTGTCAGGAATTGAAACGGATGAACTTCAAGTATTACTTTAACTCCCCAACAACAGCGACAAATATTTGCTACCAAATTTTTCCCATAGCGATAATGGTTAATGATATAGTGAAGTTTTTTTTTTGATGAAAAATTAGCGATTCTGGCTCAAAATCGCAAATCTTAAATCAAAAATCTCACATTTCTGACGGAGTTATTTGCTTATACTGCTATGAGTTAACCCCTGTTTTCCAAAAACGATAACCCAACTTGATACCAACTTGATACCAACTCCGACACAACTTGAACCCAACTTAGCACTGTTTTGAACCCAACTCTGAATTTTTGCCGATATACCACCACGCCAAGCCGCTAAGACCGCAAAGGTGAAGATTGATAATTGAAGACAGTCAAGGGGTCATAATTAATGAAGAATGACAGGTTGGAAGGTTGAAAAATTACAGGGCAGTGTCAGGTGTTAGTTTGACAATGTGGATTAGCTTAGATTAATTGATGAATATGATAGGGAAAGAAAGAACTTAGATTAACAAAAATTCACCAGACACCTGCCTGAGGCAGGCAGGCAAGCGTCAGCTTAAGATGAATGGAGGATTTACAATTGAACACAGACAAGGTGTTACTGATATATATAATTATGAACTGATATTATGTAATTATTTTTATAAACAACTCCAGATTGAGATTAACAGCATACCCCTTGAAAACTCCAATTAACCGGTGATGAATATTATTAAATAAGATTTATGATTAACCCTCCTTCAAATAACAAAGGATCCTGTACTTCCATATTCTGCCAGTGTCATCGATTTTTATTAATTCTATAATTACAAAACATCCAGGAGAAACACTGGCAGTACGAGCTCCTTCGGAAATTGAAGATTTAAAAAGCATTGGATTAATTGAAAATCTCTCTGGTCTGTCAGGACTCCCTGTTAATCACTATTTCACTATTTCACCATTTCACTATTTTATAAGTGACACTGGCAGTACGGAAAGCGTGTATGGAGTGCAGTAACCGTGTTACTGCAAATAATGTTATAGCAGTAACACGGTTACTGCACTCCAAAGATTTTAATTCTTAATTGGCTCTTCCAGTCCTACCGTTACAAG
This sequence comes from Ignavibacteriota bacterium, assembly GCA_003820375.1. Taxonomy (GTDB): domain Bacteria; phylum Bacteroidota; class Ignavibacteria; order Tepidaquicellales; family OLB5; genus RPQH01. The sequence continues at coordinate 20,597 of RPQH01000008.1, read as the reverse complement.
CTCAGATGAAACTCCCTGTATCACTTTAATCTTGTGAGCAAGTTCTTCATTCTGTTCTTTTGTTCCGCAAAGCTCACAAATTACTGTGCCCTGGTTTGTGCAGTTTTCAAGCACTCCGTCATGAAGCCCTAACCTTGTTTTAATTATACATCCCCATGCAGTTAACACTTGCTGTACTGTTACTGCAGATTCTTTTCTTGTACCTATTAATATTATTAATATAGTTTTTTCCATAATATAAGTTTTAAATTTGTTAAAAATATACAATTAGATATAAAAAAACAGCGGTAGAAATTATCTGCCGCTGTTCAGGTATAAATAGCTAAAGGTTAATTTGAAAACGCGAATTTCTTGCGTGTTGTATCTTTTGATGCTGTACTCTTTCTCTGTGCTTCATATACTGCCATTGCTGTAATGTTTACTATATCATTAACAGTATTACCGGGACCTAATAAGTAAACAGGTTTTTTAATTCCAAGCAGTATTGGTCCGATTGCAACAGCACCGCCTAAATTAGCTAACAGCTTGTAAGCTATATTTGCAGATGTAAGGTCAGGACAAACAAGTAAATTAGCTTTATCATGCAGTGAAGAGAACGGATAAAAATCATTCAATATTTCAGTCGATGTAGCTGTATCAGCCATCATCTCACCGTCTACAATAAGTGCCGGGGCAATCTTCTTTACAAGCTCTGTTGCTTTACGGACTTTTTCGCATAGCGGGTGAGTTGTGCTTCCAAAATTACTGAATGATAACATTGCAATCCTCGGTTCAATATCAAATTGCTTTAACTTTTCAGCAGCGAGTAGTGCAATGCTGGCTAGCTGTTCAACTGATGGGTCTATATTTACTGTCGGGTCTGTTATGAAAATATTCTGGTTCTTGAATACCATCATATACAAGCCGGCAATATTTGTAACACCATCTTCTTTACCGATTATCTGCAATGCCGGTCTTACCGTATCCGGGTAATGCTGTGTTACTCCTGAAATCAAACCGTCTGCATCATTTTCATGCACCATCATCATTCCGAAAATGTTATGCGTCTTTGTCATCCTGTCGGCATCTGCTTTTGTTATACCTTTTCTTTTTCTTATATCATAGAACTTCAAAGCATATTCGTTATACTTTTCGGATTTAGAAGGATTAATTATTTCAGCACCTGTCAGGTCAAGTCCAAGCTCTTTTATTCTTGCATTAATTAATGTCCTGCTTCCCAGTACTATAGGTTTGGCAATTTTTTCATCAAGAATAATCTGTACTGCACGCAGGATATGGTCTTCTTCACCCTCTGGAAATACTATCTTCTTCGGACCGTGCTGTGCTTCATGTATGAAGAATCTCATAACTTCCCTTGATTTGCCCAGACGTGCTTCAAGACTGTCAATATATTTCTCCATGTCTTTTAACGGTACCTGAGCAACACCTGTATCCATTGCAGCTTTTGCTACAGCGGCAGCTTCCCAGAACAGTACACGCGGATCGAATGGCTTTGGAATAATATAGTGCTTTCCGAATTCAATTCTCTTTCCGCCGTAAACACGGATAACAGAATCAGGAACATCTTCTTTTGCCAGATTTGCAAGAGCATATGAAGCGGCAATCTTCATCGGTTCATTGATAGTTGTTGCTCTAACATCGAGAGCACCCCTGAAAATGAACGGGAATCCAAGTACATTGTTAACCTGGTTTGGATAATCAGAGCGTCCTGTAGCCATAATTATATCGTCTCTTGCACTGGTTGCATCTTCATATGTAATTTCAGGGTCAGGATTTGCCATTGCAAAAACTACAGGATAATCTGCCATTGATTTTATCATCTCTTTTGATACTATACCTTTAGCCGAGACACCGCAGAATACATCAGCACCCTTCATTGCATCAGCAAGAGTTCTTTTTTCAGTTTCAACTGCAAAATACTCTTTATATTTATTCATGCCTTCTTTTCTGCCTTTGTACACAATACCTTTGGTATCAACAAGCATCATATTCTCACGCTTCACTCCAAGAGATTCATATAGCTTAGCACAAGCAATACCCGCAGCACCGGCTCCGCTGAAAACCACTCTTATCTCAGCCATCTTCTTATTTGTAATCTCACATGAATTCAATAAAGCAGCACCGCTTATAATTGCTGTACCATGCTGGTCATCATGGAAAACAGGAATCTTCATAATTTCCTTCAGCTTTTCTTCGATGTAGAAGCATTCCGGAGCTTTGATATCTTCCAGATTAATGCCTCCGAATGTCGGCTCAAGAAGCTTTACAGCTTTAATTATCTCATCCGGGTCATGAGTGTCCAGCTCTATATCGAACACATCAATATCAGCAAATCTTTTGAATAAAACTCCTTTACCTTCCATTACAGGTTTGCCTGCAAGTGCTCCAATATCGCCAAGCCCCAGCACTGCAGTACCGTTACTGATTACTGCTACAAGATTACCTTTTGCAGTATACAGATAAGCATCATCCGGATTTGCTTCAATCTCTTTACACGGATCTGCAACTCCCGGAGTGTAAGCCAAAGACAGGTCTCTTTGAGTTGCACATGGTTTAGTAGAAACAACCTCTATTTTTCCATGTCTTCCCTGTGAATGGTAATCTAATGCATCCTGTTTGCGAATCATTGTAAGATTTCCTTTCTTAATTTAACTTTTTTAAACTGGTACAGTTTTTAATTTATTATGTTTGGCAATTACTTCTTTCATGGCGTCAGCTAATATTTTTACACCTTTTACAATTTTCTCTTCCGGTGAATTTGAGAAATTCAACCTCATACAATTAAATCCTTTGCCGTCTACGTAAAATGTATCACCGGGTACAAAGACTACTTTCTTTTCAATGGTAATACTGAGCACGTCTCTGCAGGATGCATTTTCAGGCATGGTTGCCCAAAGGAACATTCCTCCCTGCGGATTCGTAAATTTTACTTCTTCCGGAAGCTCCTGCTTCATCATTTCTACCATTTTATCTTTCTGCCTCTTGTAAGTTTCTCTTATCTTGACAAGATGATTTTCTATATTGTAATCTGTCAGGTATTGGTGCAGAACTCTTTGAGCAAATGTTCCCGGCTGCAGGTCAGCAGCCTGTTTTGATATTACGATTTTTTCCATCAGGTCTTTCTGTGCACATATCCATCCTATTCTGAAACCGGGAGCAACCATTTTTGAAAATGAACTTGTTAATATTACATTTTTATCGTAAAAAGATTTTACTGAAGGTAAATGCTCGCCTTCATACCGTACTTCGTAATATGGGTCATCTTCAAAATATATCATTTCATGGTTAGATAGAATCCTTGCAACTTCCTGTCTTTTTTCAAGTGACCAGGTAATTCCAGACGGGTTATTAAAATTTGGAACGGAGTAAAATAATTTTGCCGGGTGAGCTTCAAGTGTACTTTCAAGCTCTTCTATATTTATGCCGTCGTCTTCAAGCTCAACAGTATGGAATTCAGGCTCATAAAATGAAATTGCCTGAATAGCACCAAGGTACGAAGGTCTTTCAAGTACTACGGTTTCACCTTTGTTAAGAAATGTTTTACAAATTAGTGCTATTGCCTGCTGTGAACCGTTTGTGATTTGAATTTCTTCTACAGGTACTTTAAGGTTCTTTCTCCTCAGCATATAATCGCTTATATATTCCCTTAAGGGTAGATGGCCTTCGGTTTCTGCATATTGCAAAACCCTGGTTCCATCGGCTTCCAGCACTTTTACAGCAGATTTTTTTATATCTTCAACCGGAAAGAATGCAGGATTTGGTAACCCTCCTGCAAAAGAGATTACATCTTTACTTTGTGTGAATTTAAGTATTTCACGGATAAAAGATGCTGGGACATTCTCCATTCTGTCTGCAAACAGATTTTTCATGTTGCTATCCTTTCAAAAAGGAATTATAAATTCCCTGATAGATTAATTTTATTCAATCAGGATACACAGCAGTTAAATTAAAAGAAAAATTAAAGATAGATTATCTTGTACTTGCAAGTTTTTGCAGCATATTCCAGTTTTTAATCCGGTCCTCTGACAATTTTAATATTGCCGGTTTAGGACTTCCGTCTTTTTCAAACATATTTGAAAATCGTCCTTCGTTTCTTGCATAATATATAAAGTCCGTTATTTCGTCAGTATTGGGATTTCTGTACCAATCGTCTTTGATTGCAGGATTACCCTTCAGAGATAGTCTTTCTTTAATAGTCTTTCCTTTTCGCGGGTCATAAATAAACATAGGAAATGCTCTTGATTCTACAGCAAGCTGTGCTTGTTCCTGGCTTTTATCATCTGCAATGCCATGTTCCGGCTGGCATGCAGCATAAATATTTATTACTGCCGGACCTTTAAACTCGTTTGCGGCTATTATTGCCCTGTAAAAATGGTCTATATTTGATGTTACTGTCTGGGCAAAGAAAACTTCAGTATATAAAGAGCATATTTCAGCCCCCCTGTTGTCATATCCCAATTTATCTAATATTAATATTTTGATATCTAAGCCGCTTTTTAATAAATTTGATAAAGCATTTATTCCTTTTTCGGTAAATCTGCTGTTCCTTGAAATAACCCAGAGCTTTTTATCATTCAGTTCCTGCTGGTTCCATCTTGCTCTTATACCCATTGCATTGCTCCAGATGCCTGAATGTGAAGAATTTAATACGGGGACTAAATACGGATTATATGGATATTCAAGTGAATATTCGAATATACATCCTGTTTCATTTATGATACCGATATTTTCTTTGCCGTATTTTGCACCTGTTACAGCAAGCATCATCCTGATTGGTGAAGCTTCGCCGCATCCTTTGCATGAGCATGTACCGCCTGTATATAATAGAGAAGCTGGATTCAGCATCAGGTCTTTTGGCTCATTTTCATCTATATATAAAGCGTCAGTATCCGGTAATTTCCGGAAAAAATTGAATATATTATATAATTCATCTAACCTTGCTTCATCTTTTTCTACTGTACTTAAAGCAGATTCTTTACATATTTTTACACATAAACCGCAACCCTTACATTTATCAGGGTCTATGGCTAATATAAATTTACCCGCTTCAGCTTTTCTCTTCTTTGCTATTTTACTGAACTTTTCCGTTACTGCAAACTGCAAATTAAAAAGTTTCACTTCCTCATTATCTTTAGCATAAATATCTATATTATCTTCAACATCACTGCCGGGTACAACTTTAGCTTTAATGGCATTATCGGGACAGAGATTAACACAATCCATGCATCCGGTGCAGTTAGCCGAATTAAACAAAGGAATCCGCGCGGCAATACTGCATACACTTCTTTTTCCTGCCGTACCTGCCGGAACTTCACTGCGGGCAAAAAAATGATAAGCAGCAAGGCATTCATCTGCATTGCCGTTATTGTATGCATCAATTACGATCTCATCAAATTCGTTGGGATCTATAATCTCATGCGTAAGCTTTATTTTTAATTCTTCTTCTAACATTTATGTGAACATATTCCCGCGAAAGCGGGAATCTCTTTATCTCTATTGACATGTCCGTTTGTTCATCCGTATCATTGTTAAGATTCCCGCTTTCGCGGGAATGCATTTATCACAGCGTTAAACCGTGTTCTACTCCTACTACAAAGAACTTTTTACCATTATCTATCATATTTTTAATGATAGTTTCAAAATTATTATTGTTTATTGCTCTTCCGCCGAGACCATATACACAAGAATATATTCCGGGTATGGTCTTAATCTTTTTATTTATAAAAGCATCTGCGAAAGAGCTTTTTATTTCTGTTGTTAAATGATTATCTCCTGCAAGGGGATTATCGGTTCTTTCAATTACCGTAATTCCTTTTACATGTGATAGTGCTTTAATAATTTCATCTTTCGGGAATGGTCTGTAACAGGTAATATTTAATACACCTGCTTTAATATTTTTTTCTCTCAGCCATTTTACAGCAGAAATTGCATTTGCCATTCCGCTTCCTAATCCTAATATTGCATATTCCGCATCATCAAGCATGAATTTTTCAACCAAACCGTACCTGCGTCCTGTTAATCCATAATATTCTTCCATTACATTACTTAAAATGCCGGGTACTTTTTCATAATAATCACGCTGTGCGATTCTGCCCTTCATATAGCTGTCTTGCTTCTGCAAAACCCCAGTCATAATTGGATTTGCCGTATCAAAGAAGTTTACAAGCTTACTCTCCGGTTTATCAATGAACTCCATCATTAGCTCTTTCTCGGGGAGAAGAATTTCTTCTGCATTATGAGTAGTGATAAATCCATCCTGTATACAAAGAAATGGTGTAAATGAATCTTCTGCAGTACGTCTGGCAATTAATGCAAGGTCTGCTGCTTCCTGGACATTCTTTGCAAAAAGCATTCCCCATCCGGAGTCGTTAACTGCCATTACATCATCATGTCCCGCATTAATATTGATACTTTGAGATGTTAATGCTCTTGCACCAACATGAAAAACACAGGGCAGACGCTTGCCTGCGATTGTGAATAATACTTCTTTCATTAATACTAAGCCTTGCCCGGAAGTAAAATTAGATACTCTCCCTCCGGCAAGTGCGAAACCTTCACATGCTGATGCTGAGTTATATTCGGTATCAGATTCAATGAAGCTTATATTTTCGTTCCAGAGATTTTTTTGTCCGTTTGCGGCTGCGAGTTTATAAAGAGAGTATATTTTATCGGAAGGAGTTATAGGATAAGCACAGCTTCCCTGGGTTATGTTTGTTTCAACCCATGCGGCAGCTTCGCTTCCGTCTTTATTACTCCTTATCCCGGGATATTTGAGTTCTTTACCCGGAAGCTTAACTCTTTTTAAATTTTTACCATTCCTGTTTTTCAATTGTATAGTATCAGGTATTTTTACGCTATTCTAAAAAAAAGAACTTATACGTATCTTAAAAAAACTTTTGCTAATCACCTCATTTAATTTCGAATTTCGAATTGTTAATTGCGGTTTTTTTGAAAAATTGATTCATTAAGAAAATTCAATCTGAAAAATCTGATGAATCTGACACATCTGATAAATTGATAAATCAATTCGCAATTAACAATTAGAAATTGCCTTATTTAAATGTTGTTAATGCCTTCATATAATTGGCTCTTTCAAAAGCGGCAGGGTTAGCTACCGATTTATGGCTCATGCTTCCGCGCATTTGCTCAATAGATTCGTATTCATGTTTCTCCATCCAGTCTTCAATATCATTTAATAAACTCTTAATATGACCGGTACCAAACATATGCAACGCTGCAAATATCTGGGTTACATTTGCTCCGACCATCATCATTTTTAAAACATCTTCAGCACTGTGAATACCGCTGGTTGCTGCCATATCTGCTTTAATTTTGCCATACAAAATTGCAATCCATCTTAAAGGCAATCTCATTGACTGCGGATTGCTGAAAAGTACATTCGGAATTACTTCAAGCGCTTCCAAGTCAATATCCGGCTGGTAAAATCTGTTAAATAAAACTAATCCATCTGCGCCGTTATCATCAAGCTGTTTTGCAAATCCGGCAAGTGAACTGAAATAAGGGCTTATTTTCATTGCAACCGGAATTGAAACGGTTGATTTAACCGAACGAAGGATATCAATATATATTTTCTCTATATCAGCAGATGTTTTATTCAGGTCTGCTGCGAGCAGATAAATGTTCAACTCTAATGCATCTGCACCGGCTTGTTCTATTTTCTTCGCATATTCTGTCCATCCGCCGGGTGTTGAGCCGTTTAAGCTTCCAATAATTGGTATATCAACTGCTTCTTTTGCTTTTCTTATATGCTCAAGATATTCTTCAGGTCCAAGATGATAATCATCTGCTTCCGGAAAATATGATGTTGCTTCAGCATGAGAATCCTGTGTAGTTGAAGTGTAATGATGAAGCTCAAGTGCGTCATGAGTCAACTGCTCTTCGAATAATGAATACATCACAATAGCAGAAGCACCGGCGTCTTCCATTTCTTTTATTTTACCAATACTTTTTGAAAGGGGAGATGCTGATGGAACTAATGGGTTCTTTAATTTGAGTCCCAGATATGTTGTGCTGAGGTCCATTTTATTTTATTTTTTAAATCTATAAAAAATTTTGAAACTGCCTCAATTTAAGCAGCACAGATTAAAGTGTCTGTGCTGCCGTATTGAGACAATCTTATGTTTATTTAAATCTTACTTTTTATTACTGCTGCTGCTTGTTTCAAAGCACCGTCGCCATTACCGTTTTTGGATATCTTTTCATATTCTTCTACAAGTCCTTCATACATTTTCCAGCGTCCGTTTACATCTTCCTGTGCTAATTTCATTAATTTTTCTGCTTCTTCCGGATGGCTCTTGGTTAACATCTTGTATCTTGTTTCCATATAAGCATAATCCTTTAAGGGGATTTTTGGAGCTTTGGAATCAAGCTTGAACGGATTCTGTCCCTGTGCCGCCAGCTCAGGATTGAACCTGAATAAAGGCCAATGACCTGATTCAACTGCTGCTTTTTGATTTGACATTCCCTTCATCATATCTATACCATGAGCAATGCAATGACTGTATGCTATTATGAGTGAAGGTCCGTCATATGCTTCAGCTTCCATGAAAGCACGGACTGTCTGTGTATCGCTTGCACCCATTGCAACTCTTGCCACATAAATATTACCATAGCTTACTGCAAGCATTGCAAGGTCTTTCTTCGGCATTGGTTTTCCAGCTGCTGCGAATTTTGCAACTGCGCCTCTTGGTGTTGATTTAGACATCTGTCCGCCTGTATTTGAATATACTTCAGTATCAAGTACAAGAACATTAACATTTTTGCCTGATGCAAGAACATGATCTAATCCGCCGTAACCGATATCATATGCCCAGCCGTCACCGCCCATTATCCATACCGATTTCTTTACAAGATAATCTGCGATAGATAGAAGCTGTTTTGCTTCATCCGATTTCATGTCCATAAGCTTCTTCTTCAATATCTCAACTCTTTCACGCTGTTCATATATTGCCGGTTCATCTTTCTGCTCTGCATTTATGATTTCATTTGCGAGGTCTTCGCCAACTTCACCTGCTAATTTTGCAAGAAGCTGTTTTGCATTTTCATTATGGCTGTCTATTGCAAGTCTGAAACCAAATCCAAACTCAGCATTATCTTCGAATAATGAATTTGACCATGCCGGTCCTTTGCCGTCTTTGTTCTTTGCCCACGGCGTTGTAGGTAAGTTACCTCCGTATATCGATGAACATCCGGTTGCATTTGCAACTAACATCCTGTCCCCGAATAACTGGCTTGCCAGCTTGACATAAGGAGTTTCACCGCATCCAGAACATGCTCCGGAATATTCGAATAACGGCTGCAGGAACTGCGATTCTTTTATATTAGAATGATTTAATTTATTCCTGTCTATCTCAGGCAAATTAAGGAAGAATTCAAGGTTTTCTCTTTCCTGGACTCTTATCGGGAGCTGTTCACCAAGGTTAAGAGCTTTTAATCTTGTTTCTTTTTTATTTTTAGCAGGACATATTTCAACACAAATTCCGCATCCCGTGCAGTCTTCAACTGCTACCTGTATTGTATAAGCATGACCTTCGCCAATTTCTTTTCCTTTGAATTTCATTGATTGGAAAGTTGCAGGTGCATCTTTCAATAATGCTTCGTCATATACTTTTGCCCTTATTGCTGCATGCGGGCAAACGATTACGCATTTATTACACTGGATACAAATTGACTGTTCCCAAATAGGAACTTCAAGTCCAATGTTTCTTTTTTCCCACGCTGCTGTTCCAACAGGATATGTTCCGTCTGCAGGCATTAAACTTACAGGTACGAAATCTCCTTTACCGTCAATTAATCTTGAAGTTAATTGTTTCACAAATTCAGGTGCATTACCTGATACAGGAGGCAGGAACTGCAGACTGCTTGTTACATTTGCAGGTACTTCAACTTCGAATAAATTCTCAAGTGTTTTATCTACTGAATCAAAATTCATCTGAACAATTTTTTCACCCTTATTGCCATATGTCTTTTTAATAGCCTTCTTAATTGATTCAATTGCTTTATCCCTTGGTAAAATATTCGATATTGCAAAGAAACAAGTCTGCATTATTGAGTTGATTCTGACTCCCATTCCTGTTTCATTTGCAACTTTATACGCATCAATGATATAAAATTTAATATTCTTTTTGATTATATCTTTTTGAATCTTTTCAGGAAGCGATTCCCAAACTTTATCTTTCGAAATCTGCGTATTTAAAAGGAATGTTGCTCCGTTTACTGCATCTTCAAGTATATCCATTTTTTCAAGGAATACCTGCTGATGGCAGGCAACGAATTTCGGATTATTTATCAAATAGGTTGAACGGATTGGTCTCGGTCCAAACCTTAAATGTGATGTTGTTGTTGAACCTGATTTTTTTGAGTCATATACAAAATAACCCTGTGCAAAGAAATCGGTTTCTTCACCGATAATTTTTATAGAATTTTTATTTGCACCAACCGTACCATCTGCACCCAATCCATAGAATTTACCTCTGAATGTTTCTTCAGGTTCAATTGATAGTCTTGGGTCCCATGGGATGGAAGTATTTGTTACATCATCAATAATACCGATTGTAAAGTGATTTTTCGGTCTTTCATTTTTCATTTCATCGAAAAGCGATATTACCATTGCAGGAGAGAACTCCTTTGATGATAACCCGTATCTTCCGCCGGTAATTTTCGGGAATGAATGTAATTTCAAATCACCGTTGTTATAAGTTTCAGTTACAGCATTTACAACATCAAGATACAGAGGCTCGCCTGCAGAGCCGGGCTCTTTGGTTCTGTCCAATACAGCAATAGATTTTACTGTCGGGGGCAAGGCTTCCATTAAATGCTTGTTTGAAAACGGTCTGTATAAACGAACTTTAATAAGTCCGACTTTCTCTTTCTTTTCAGTTAGATACTCGATAGTTTCGTGAGCGGTTTCAGCACCTGAGCCCATCATAACTATTACTCTTTCTGCTTCCGGGTCGCCTACATAATCAAATAATTTATACTGTCTGCCTGTGATGCCGGCAAACTTATCCATTTGCTTTTGTACTATATCCGGGCAAGCATCATAATATTTATTTACGGTTTCTCTTCCCTGGAAGTAAACATCAGGGTTTTGTGCCGTTCCTCTCATTACCGGATTATCAGGAGTTAAAGCTCTTTTCCTATGGGCAATAACCAGATCATAATCTATCATTTTCAGCATGTCATCATTGCTTAACTGTTCTATTTTCATAACTTCGTGAGAAGTCCTGAAACCATCAAAGAAATGCAGAAACGGAATTCTGCTTTCAAGAGTAGCTGCCTGAGCTATACAGGCAAAGTCCATTACTTCCTGGATTGAATTGGAAGCAAACATAGCAAAACCTGTAGAACGTACAGCCATAACATCACTGTGGTCACCAAATATTGAAAGTGCCTGTGCTGCTATAGACCTTGCTGAAACATGAAATACTGTTGATGTTAGTTCTCCTGCAATTTTGAACATGTTCGGGATCATCAGGAGTAATCCCTGGGATGCAGTAAATGTAGTTGTTAAAGCACCGGATTGTAAAGCGCCATGTACGGCACCGGAGGCACCGCCTTCACTCTGCAATTCGCTTACGGTAGGAATAACCCCCCACAGGTTCTTCCTTTTTGCTGCTGACCAGGCATCGCACCACTCACCCATATTGGATGACGGTGTGATTGGATAAATTGCACAAACCTCGTTCAGATTATAAGCAACATACGCAGCTGCTTCATTACCGTCAATTGTTACTTTTTTCCTATCCACTTTTCTTTTAACTCCGCTAATTATAAAAAAAATTTTATTTATGTTTATTTAAGATTCCATTCCTCATGACAGGAATGGAATCTATCAGATTTTATTAAGCCACTACAAGCTGTTTTCTTACCAGCTCTTGTCCGGCTTCAAGTGCCTGCCTGTTTGCAGGCAGTAAATTATGATATCTTTCGGGCAATACTTTTTTTAATGCCCCAATAATTGAGTCAATCTTCACAACAGGTCTTTTTTCCAAATAACCGCCAAGCATTACCATATTTAATGCTTTGCTGAAATTTAACCTGTTGGCTTCATCTGCTGCCGGTATTGCTATTATTTCGATATCAGTCCTTGTCGGTTTATTGAGAATATTTGTTGAATCGTAAATCAATAACCCGCCCGGTTTCACCTTTGATTCAAATTTATCCATTGAAGGCTGATTCAGTATAATTGCAGTATCATACGATGAAATAATAGGTGAACTGATTTTTTTATCAGAAATGATTGTAATACAGTTTGCAGCTCCGCCTCTCATTTCAGGACCATATGAAGGCATCCATGAAATTTCTTTTCCTTCAAGTGCAGCACCATAAGAAAGAGTCTGTCCCATTGAAAGGACTCCCTGTCCTCCAAAGCCTGATATAATTATTTCTTCTATCATTTTATACTACTCCTTCTTCTATGTCTAAATTTACTAAATCTTCAGGTGCAGGTAACTTAATATCCCCAAGCGGATAAACCTTCAGCATTTCATTTGTAAGGAAATCCTGTGTCTGAAGCGGTGTCATCTTCCAGTTAGAAGGACAGTTACCGACAACTTCTACAAAGGAGGTACCTTTATCAAGCTGCTGGTATTTAAAAGCATTTAATAAAGCCTTCTTTGTCTTTCTCACATTTAAAGGAGAATTGACTGCAGTTCTGGTAACATAAAAAGCTCCCGGAAGCTGTGCGATAAGATTTCCGATTTTTAATGGATGTCCCATTGTTTTTGTATCTCTTCCATAAGGTGAAGTTGTTGTTTTCATTCCTGAAAGAGTAGTTGGAGCCATCTGGCCGCTTGTCATACCATAAACAGCATTATTAATGAAAATTATTGTAATATTTTCACCCCTGTTAATTGTATGTATTGTTTCAGCAGTACCAATGGCAGCAAGGTCTCCATCACCCTGGTATGTGAAAACATACCTGTGAGGAAGAATTCTTTTTATGCCTGTTGCAACAGCAGTTGCACGTCCGTGTGCAGCTTCCTGCATATCGATATCCAGGTAATCATATGCGAATACCGAACATCCAACGGGTGCAACACCGACAGTTTTATCCTGAATGTCTAATTCCTGAACAACTTCCATAAGTAATTTATGGACAGTACTGTGCGCGCATCCCGGGCAGTAGTGCATGTGCCTGTCAACAAGTGTGTAAGGTCTTTCATACACTAATTCATATTCTTCTTCGATGCAAACCTGTTCTGTTTTTGCATCTTCAGAAATTTCTTTATTAATTAAAGTTTCCTCTTGCATAATTTTATTTTATATAAGTTTCTAAATTCTTTAATATTTCATCCGGTCCCGGGATAATTCCGCCCATTCTTCCGTAATGACTTACCGGTACTTTTCCGTTTACAGCAAGCCTTACATCTTCTATCATCTGCCCTGCGTTTAATTCTACGGTTAATATATGTTTTACTTTATCGGCCAGCTTGTTAATTACATCATATGGATATGGATAAAGTGAAATTGGTCTTAATAAACCTGCTTTAATTCCTTTTTCCCTTGCCAGCTCTACAACCTTATGGCTTATCCTTGCTGAAAGTCCGTATGCAACCAATAAATATTCAGCGTCTTCAGTTTGTATTTCTTCGTATCTTATTTCGTTTTCAGAAATCTTTTTATACTTTTCAGTTAATCTTAAGTTTACTTCTTCCATTTTTTCCGGCTGGATATGAAGTGAAGTAATAATATTTCTTTCTTTATAAGGACTCTTACCGGTGGTTGCCCACGGTTTCTGAGGTTTAACTATTTCATGCTGCGGGAAAGTTACTTTTTCCATCATCTGTCCGATTGCACCATCGGATAATATCAATACAGGGTTCCTGTATTTATCGGCAAGCTCAAAGCCAAGGAAAACAAAATCAGCCATTTCCTGGACTGATGAAGGAGCAAGCACTATCAAATGGTAATCGCCATGACCGCCGCCTTTAACAGACTGGAAGTAATCACCCTGTGAGGGCTGTATAGTTCCTAAACCCGGACCACCGCGGTTCACATTTACCAATAAACATGGCAGTTCTGCGGCTGCTATATAAGAAATACCTTCCTGCATTAAGCTTATTCCCGGAGAAGAAGATGAAGTCATCACTCTTCCACCGGCACCGGCTGCACCATAAATCATATTAATTGCTGCAACTTCACTTTCTGCCTGCAAAGGAATTCCATAACGCCCCGGCATTTCACGGGCCAGATATTCCAGTACTTCCGATTGCGGTGTGATGGGATATCCAAAATATGCATCACACTTTGCCTGTATTGCTGCTTCGGCAAGTGCTTCATTGCCTTTCATTAATTTTACTTCTGTTTCCATTATAAATATTCCATCCTTTGCAAATCTTCAACTACCGGATTATCTATTTTTAAATCCATTGAAGATTGTACGTTTTTAATTTCTGCAATTAATTCTTTTTTCTTTTTTGGATTAGTTCTGTAAACTTTAATTACAGCATCAGGACATACAAGAGCACAGTTTACACAGCCGGTACAGTTATCATTTATTGCTACAATATACCTGTAACCTTTGTGGTTTATTTCTTTTGAAAGAACCAGGGCGTCTTCTTTGCACACAACTCTGCACAGTTCGCATCCTTTACATTTTTCAATATCAATCACAACCTTGCCTTTTACCTTGCGTTCTTTTTTCGGCTTTGTTGTTATATTTGCATTAGCCATTTTTATACTTTCTAATTTAAAAGTTTTTAAACTTATCTTCCTAATGAATCAAGGTATTCTTTTTTAGAAAGCAAAGCGCTTTCCTCTTCTGCATTATTGGGGTCAGCTATACAGCAATCAACCGGGCATACCTCAGCGCACTGCGGCTTATCATGGAAGCCATTGCACTCGGTACATTTGTCAGGTACAATATAGAAATATTCTGCAGACCAGAATCCGGATAAGCCGGATGGTGCCGCATCGTTTTCACCGTAATTGTTACCTGCTAATTCCCAGTTTGCACCACCTTCATAAATTGCATTATTGGGGCACTCGGGTTCGCAAGCACCGCAATTAATACATTCTGTGGTTATTATGTATGACATTTTGTAGTCCCTTCTTTAAAGTTATATAATAATATTAACAGTTATACTTTTTCGTTTGCTTTGGCGTCTTCCAGCACATAGTTAATAAAATCCACTATGCTGAATAATTCATATGAATATGTAATGTCTACATTTTCCTGAAGCATGCCGTATATTGAACAATACCTTTCACGTGAAAGCTCAATGGCTCTTTCAACGGTTTTATTATCAAGGTCCTGCCCGATCAGGTTATATTTCAAATGAATTCTTGTGAATACTCTCGGATGTTCTTTTGCAGTATCTGCTTCAACATCAATCCAGAATTTATCGACGTGTTTTCTTGATTTTTCAAGTATCAAAGAAACATCCATCATTGTACATCCGGCAAGAGCCTGTAATAGTAACTCTTTAGGCGTAGGTCCTTTTGTTTCTTCACCTGCCGGTGCAGAATCCATATGTATAAAATGACCTGTTTCTGTTTCGCCCTCAAGGTGATATTTGTTTATCCAGTTTACTTTTGTTCTCATTCCTTTAATTAATTCCTATAGATATTTATGTTCTTTTGCGAATTTTTCGAGTTCTTCCCTGAATTTCGGATGTGCAAGCTGTATGAGCATTTTTGTTCTTTGCCTGATTGTCTTGCCATGCAGGTCTGCAACACCATATTCAGTTACCACGAAATGTACATCACCTCTTGAATCAGTAACCCCAGCCCCTAATTCAAGATGTGGTACTAATCTTGAAATTGTACCGTTTTTTGCAGTGGACGGTAAAGCGATAATTGGCTTCCCGCCTTCAGATTTTGCAGCGCCTCTGAGGAAATCTACCTGTCCCCCAAAACCGCTGTAAAAGTTAAAACCAATAGAATCCGAACAAACCTGGCCTGTAAGATCTACCGAAAGAGCCGAATTGATTGCAGTCATTTTTTTATTTCTTGCAATTGTGAAAGGATCATTTACAAATTCAGTAGGTCTGAATTCTACTTCAGGATTGTTATCAATGAAATCAAATACCTTTTTTGTACCAAGTACAAATGAAGATACTATTTTGTTTTTGAGCAGAGTTTTTTTCTCACATGTAATTACGCCGCTTTCAACAAGAGGAATAATACCGTCAGAAAACATTTCGGAATGAATTCCAAGATGCTTCCTGTCTTTAAGACAAGCGAGTACTGCATCAGGAATAGAGCCAATACCCATTTGCAGGCAGGCTTCATCTTCAACCAGAGTGGCAACATTTTCACCTATTTTAGCAAAAATGTCCATATCAGCCTGCTTCTTGCTGTCAACCATTGGAGCTTCATTTAAAGGCACATCAACTTCAACGCAGAAATCAATTTTATCAAGATGAATAAAGCAATCACCATATACACGCGGCATTTGATGATTTACTTGTGCAATAATATATTTTGCTACTTCAGTAGCAGCTTTTGTGGTTTCAACACCAACTCCGAAACTGCAAAATCCTCTTTTATCCGGAGGTGATACCTGAATCAGTGCAACATCAGGTTTGTGCAAATTTTTCAGGAACCACGGGACCTCAGATAAAAATATCGGAGTAAAATCTGCGCGCCCTTCCTGTACAGCACTCCTGGCATTACCACCTATAAAAAAGGCATTATGCCTGAAATGTTTTTCCATACCCGGTGCTGTGTAGGCAACATCACCAATCCCGAGTAAATGGCAAACTTCAACATCATAAAGCTCATTTTTTCTTGCTGCCATTGCATCCGCAAGCACCTGTGGAAATGCACACCCGGGATGCATGTATACTCTGTCGCCTGATTTTATAATTTGTACCGCTTCTTCTGCAGTTACAAATTTCCTGCGGTATTGTTCTTTTATCTCTACGGTTTGTTCAAGTAACATTTAGTATTATTTTATTGATTTTATTTCTCTTAACATATCAAAAATACCTGAAAAAGCGAGGTATATTCAATGATTTCTATCACGTAAAAATATGATTTATGTCATACTTTAATTTTGTTAAAAAGCTAAATTTTATGCGAAATTGGGCATTTTTAATTGCTTGAAAAATGTTTTGGGATATGGGATTTCTGAGAATGACGGTTTTGAAATAACTGAGGATTTTTATCGCTGAACTAACACACCTTTTCTCAGTTAAGATGTATATTGTAGTTAATTTGGTTTTCAATTCTGTTGATTTTTGAACATATTATCCTCATAAGGCTTAGCGTAAACTTACTGTTCTCAAATACTATTTTCATAAACTCTTTTTTGGGAATAAAACATACCTTTACATCACTTGCTGCAATAGCTGAAGTTTCATATTTTTCAGCATTTAAAATTGAATAAAGACAGAAAATATCAGGAGAATGTGCATTATACAAAATTGATTCAGAATTATCGGTATTTCTATTGATTATCTTAACCTTGCCCGAAAGCAGGCAATAAACACCTTTTACATCTTCACCTTCTTTAAAAAGGGTCTCACCTTCACTGAAGTTAAAAAATTGTTTGGACTCTAATGCATCAATAAATTCATCCATAGGAAAGCTCTTCATCCCGTTGAAGTTTATAATTCTGAAATTTTTCATTTATACAAAGATAAATGCCTGTGTGCCGCCTAAACAATGATACAGGACATAAAAAAACATGACTTGTTTTTTAAATTGTCTTTAGAACATAATATATGTCACTTAATTTTATGACTTGTATAACCGAACAGTGAAAACTTATGACAAATCGCAGAAACCTTATTTTCAGGAAAAATTACTTTATATAAAAAAGGCAGCCTGATTTTGACTGCCTTTTTAAATTCAATTAGCGGTAGTTAGCGAAATATGTGTATAATCACTTCACTAAAACCATCTTCTTAGTATCTTTATACTTATCTGTCTCTATCCTGTAAAAATACAATCCAGATGCATAATTACTTCCATCAAATTCAAACTCATATCTTCCTGCTTTTTTGAATTCGTTTGAGGAATATATTTCCTTTCCGAGTACATCATATACTTTCAGTGTTACCCGCGCATCTTTGGGAATATCGTATTTTATTTTTGTAGCGGGATTAAAAGGATTTGGATAGTTTTGAAAAAGTTTGAAATCAGCAGGTACATTAGAACTAATATTAATGAGACCAATCGGCTCCCCCCCCCCGGTTGTTGTTTTTAAGATGATTCCGCCGCCGCCGCACAAATAACCGATATTTCTATTAACAAATTTAATGGATAAAATTCCTACTTCAATGCCTGTATTTAATATATTCCAACTATTACCAGAGTTTGTTGTTTTTAACAATACAGAGCCACCAGCATATCCTGTGTCAATATCAGTAAAATATATAGATGTTAAATAATTATTTGCTATGTGATTAATGTTCCAATTAATACCCCCATTAGTTGTTTTAAATATAACCCCATAATCTCCTCCACAAGCAAAACCAGTATTTTCGTTTATAAAGAAAATATTTTCTATTTTTTCATATTCAGATAGAGGAATAAATTGAGTAATCCAGTTATTTCCACCGTTTGTAGTTTTAAGTATTAAGTTAATATTCGTACCTGAATAAGCTGTAAATTCATTAACAATAAAAAATGAACTGCCGCCTATATTGCTCTTTTGCGCCCAGCTTACACCAGCATCTGTAGTTTTTAAAATTTTTTCATATCCAGCAATATAACCTGTATGATAATTAAGAAAATGCATTGAATATAGATCGATACCTAAGCTTGTATCTGTCCAATTGTTTCCTCCATTAATAGTTTTATAAAACTTATTGTATTGTATTGCATATCCTGAATCAGAATTTACAAAATAAATTGACTTGAAATCAGTGATAGCATACGGCCCTTTGTATATCCAATTAATACCTCCATTAGTTGTTTTGAATGATCCCGCATAACCCGTAATTTCATCTACCATGAATATTGAACTTAATTCATTAGGACCTCCTGAAAACTGCGGTAACCAATTTGAACCACCATTTATAGTTTTTGAAATAGAACCTCCGGATCCAAAAGTATAGATTGTTTGAGCATCAATAGGTGTTATAGATCTTCTTTCAGTTGTTTCAATAAGAGTCCAGTTCTCGCCACTGTCGGTTGACTTAAGTGTTCCCCCCCAACCTGTTGCATAACCTATTTGGTTATTTATAAATTTTATTGACCATAAATAACCACCGTCAATAGCTGTCACATACCAGTTTGTTCCTCCATTTGTTGTTTTTTGTATTATTCCTGATGAAGGTAGCCCGCCTGCTATAAAACCTGTATTGTTATTATTAAAGTAAATTGAAGTTATAGCAATTAAATTAGGTGGAAACTGTTTAGACCAATTCATCCCACCGTTAGTTGTCATATATATTTGTGAGTTATTACCACCAACATATCCGGTTACTTCGTTTACAAAAAAAATGGTATTAAATTGAATTGTTGAATCTGAAATAGAATTATTAGTAATTTTTTGCCAATTCAGACCTCCATTTACGGTTTTCAAAATAACGGAATGTGTACCAGCAGTGTAACCTATATTTTCATTTATAAAATAAGTAGATAGCAAAGCTTGATTAGTACCTGTTGAAAATTGAGACCAGTTAATACCGCTATTTGTGGTTTTGATAAAAATACCAGGTGAACCACTTGCTACGCCTATATTTTCATTTATAAAATAGACAGATAATAATGGATTATTTGTTCCTGTTAATATATTCGTTATTTTAATCCAAAGATTACCTTCATTTGTTGTTTTAATTATTGTCCCATTATTTCCAACAGCATAACCTGTGTTGTTATTTATAAAAGTTGATGACATTAAAGAATTTCCGGTTGGTAAAGGGCTTTGCTGGACCCACCCGGATTGTGAATAGCTATTTGCAATATGGATTTGCAAAAAACAAATTATAAAAAATATTTTAAATAGAAATTTCATGATATTTTTGAATAAAAAATTTTAATAAATAATTAGTCATCTACGGTGGTCGATTAGTAAAGCAATTTATTATATTTAGAATAATAGAAAACATTTTTATTAAATTTAAGTTTAATCTATTATCCATAAGTATCCGGCAGTTATAAAAGACAGGAATAAGTTTAACCCTTACATCTAAATATAATATATAAACCAAGTAATAACAAAGACATATTTTGCCGTTTTGCAGCCCGGTTTTTACCCGTTATTTTTTAAATGTTCACTATTTATAGCACACAGTGCTTATATTCATCATTTTCATCAGGACAGATTTTGGCTTATGTGTTTTTGTGACATATTGATCTTAGAGAAAATATTACTCGTCCTACGACTGCCAAAAATAGATAAGAGTATTTTGAAATTCTGCTGATTAAAAATATTACAGGTCATAGGACGAGTGGGGATAGAGAATCTTTCATCTATTTCAAAAACTCATCCGACGACTTCCCGCGATAGATTGGTAATTCATAAATACCGGACAATTAGAAATAAGTCAGGTCGTCGGACGAGTGGGAATGGGGAATCTTTCATCCATCTCAAAAACTCATCCGACGACCTGTGCCCGGTAAAGAAATTCCATAATAATAAAATTATTCTTACTTATTTTGAAAGTCGTCGGATGAGC
>RPQH01000007.1 GCA_003820375.1 Ignavibacteriota bacterium | reverse complement strand
TGCTCCAGGAGAAGTACGAACTATCCGAATTTCAATTCTACTTTAGTACGATTAAACTACACTTTTTCAGGGCAGCGGCACCCCTCCGTATCTATTTCAATTCTACTTTAGTACGATTAAACAGTACACGGAAATTATAGACCCGCTGCACAGGGAATTTCAATTCTACTTTAGTACGATTAAACAAATGTTTGCAAAGAGATTCTTCCTTGATTTAATATTTCAATTCTACTTTAGTACGATTAAACCTTCCGTGGAAGGGCTTATCCATTCAGCAAATGTAATTTCAATTCTACTTTAGTACGATTAAACCGACCATTTAATAGGCATTAATGATGCAGTAGGTTCATTTCAATTCTACTTTAGTACGATTAAACAATATCCCCAAATAACTTTATGCAATTCCGCTATCCATTTCAATTCTACTTTAGTACGATTAAACGTTTGAAACAAAAGTATCTGGAACGAAAATAACGGAATTTCAATTCTACTTTAGTACGATTAAACACTTCCTGCCCTGGAATATTGCTCCGTACCTATCAAGATTTCAATTCTACTTTAGTACGATTAAACAAGGGATATTTAAAGAATTGCAAGAGAAAAAAGAATTTCAATTCTACTTTAGTACGATTAAACGTAGAACAATCGAATCACCAATGCGTGGTGTAATATTTCAATTCTACTTTAGTACGATTAAACTCTAAAGCTAATTCCTGTACTGCTCTTGATAAATATATTTCAATTCTACTTTAGTACGATTAAACGTTCATACAGAACAAAGTACACTAAAGGAACTAATATTTCAATTCTACTTTAGTACGATTAAACCCCAAACACTACAGCAGATATAACAGGACAGAACGAATTTCAATTCTACTTTAGTACGATTAAACTATACAGCTTACCTTAGCCAATGTGGCAAAAGTTGATAATTTCAATTCTACTTTAGTACGATTAAACTCGTTAGCTTGCAAGTTGCTTGCATTAGCAACACTATTTCAATTCTACTTTAGTACGATTAAACTCAGTACATCTAAAGGCTTTGCTATAGTGGAGACATAAATTTCAATTCTACTTTAGTACGATTAAACAACGTTATCAATTGCAAATCCTAATTGCTCAAGTGCATATTTCAATTCTACTTTAGTACGATTAAACGACCGCATGGACACAAATGACCGTAACAAATGCTTAATTTCAATTCTACTTTAGTACGATTAAACTCCTCTCTTTCGAACCTTTGCCCAGCACTTTTATTGTCATTTCAATTCTACTTTAGTACGATTAAACATTATATTAGAGAAAACTTAAACACAACAACTATAATTTCAATTCTACTTTAGTACGATTAAACCACAATAAACTTGAAAAAACAGTAAAGCAATTAGCATTTCAATTCTACTTTAGTACGATTAAACCCCTGATGGGTAAGGAGATTAAATAAAATGTCTGTATTTCAATTCTACTTTAGTACGATTAAACTCAACAATAACTGCATGTGTAAGCAGGTTGTTTATATTTCAATTCTACTTTAGTACGATTAAACTTGTTAATGCGCGCAAATTACTGTAACCTGCTATAGATTTCAATTCTACTTTAGTACGATTAAACTGATGTTCTTATTCACACGCAAAATAATTAAGAACGAATTTCAATTCTACTTTAGTACGATTAAACATAATTATGGTATTAGTGGCGGGGTTCATAGTCGTATTTCAATTCTACTTTAGTACGATTAAACTAAACTTTATTAACGGGCTGTTAGACGCTTTTTTTTATTTCAATTCTACTTTAGTACGATTAAACTCGGGTGTGTTAAGCTTCTCACCTAATTCATTAATATTTCAATTCTACTTTAGTACGATTAAACCTTGATTTCTTCTTTTACTGTATATCCTGTGTAATTTTATTTCAATTCTACTTTAGTACGATTAAACTAATTAGTTCCTCATTCTTTAACTTCATTTCTTCCGGATTTCAATTCTACTTTAGTACGATTAAACGTCGGGTGCGGCTCTGTGATACCTTATCCAATCCCAATTTCAATTCTACTTTAGTACGATTAAACTATCGGCTCCGCCTTTTACAACTGCTGTTGAGCTATTTCAATTCTACTTTAGTACGATTAAACCACAGTTCTATCATAACTGCGTAAACTTTGTTAATCTATTTCAATTCTACTTTAGTACGATTAAACATAAAAAGGAAAACGAGGACATAAAGCCAACCTTATTTCAATTCTACTTTAGTACGATTAAACATTTTGTAACTGCTTATTTGAATGTACTCTTACTTTATTTCAATTCTACTTTAGTACGATTAAACATACTGGCATATTCGCGTTCAGCAGTTTTAAAAGCATTTCAATTCTACTTTAGTACGATTAAACTCATAATCTGTTGCGGTGTCGAGTTGGATTCTATATATTTCAATTCTACTTTAGTACGATTAAACTACATTAGCAATACTGCAATTGAACTGATTAGTATTATTTCAATTCTACTTTAGTACGATTAAACGCAAACTTTTGCTATGTATGTTAATTTATACTTTGAATTTCAATTCTACTTTAGTACGATTAAACTCTGATATGGATTTCGTTTCAATGCCATGCTGGATATTATTTCAATTCTACTTTAGTACGATTAAACTACGGGTGTTCAAAGGATAGGGAGGGTCTAAATACAATTTCAATTCTACTTTAGTACGATTAAACCACATACCTTTTTGCTTAAATCACAATCTCTTTCCTGATTTCAATTCTACTTTAGTACGATTAAACTTATAATTTGCATATTCATAAGGTACTATAAACATATTTCAATTCTACTTTAGTACGATTAAACGACCATAAGGATGGAAACAAGAAGCGTCATTTCCAATTTCAATTCTACTTTAGTACGATTAAACAACACATTCAACAATAAAGTCGGTAATCTTTTCTAATTTCAATTCTACTTTAGTACGATTAAACATCTTTATACCTTTGCTCAAGCTCCGCATATGTCTCATTTCAATTCTACTTTAGTACGATTAAACTTGTATCCGCTTCCGGAAATGAAAGGAGTTGTGAAAATTTCAATTCTACTTTAGTACGATTAAACAACGGGGTAACACACCATTACCTCCAGAGGAAGACTAATTTCAATTCTACTTTAGTACGATTAAACACTAATTATAATTTAGATTTTTTGGATTTAAATATATTTCAATTCTACTTTAGTACGATTAAACTAATTTCAGAACTCAAAGCACAGCAAAACATACCCGGATTTCAATTCTACTTTAGTACGATTAAACAGGTCTCCACGTCAAACGCTGTACGCTATGGCTGGATTTCAATTCTACTTTAGTACGATTAAACGATGCAAGGATTTGGTGTGATAAACTTATTTACATGAAATTTCAATTCTACTTTAGTACGATTAAACTGATGTGCATAAATGCAGGTAAGGTCTGTTAATCCTATTTCAATTCTACTTTAGTACGATTAAACCTACGATACTAACGGGAAGACCATAAGGGACGTACTGAAATTTCAATTCTACTTTAGTACGATTAAACGCCGATTGGGGCGGGGTTCTTTAAACGTAGTTCGTTATTTCAATTCTACTTTAGTACGATTAAACAGGAGTTTTGGAGCGAGTGTTTAACATTCGTAAAGAAATTTCAATTCTACTTTAGTACGATTAAACAACACTACGTTAACGGAATACGAAATCCAATTATTAAAATTTCAATTCTACTTTAGTACGATTAAACGTTTTGCCGGTCAAAACATATAATTTTATTTGTGATATTTCAATTCTACTTTAGTACGATTAAACATACAGGCATTAATCAAGACCGCATTATTTAAGCAATTTCAATTCTACTTTAGTACGATTAAACATTTTTACGGTTATAAAAGAATTGCCATAGCCAAATTTCAATTCTACTTTAGTACGATTAAACGCGGATTGCCTGTAAATATCGGAAGCTTTATTTCCAATTTCAATTCTACTTTAGTACGATTAAACAGCATCCCGAATTAACCGGCTACGTGGAAAATGTATTTCAATTCTACTTTAGTACGATTAAACTCACTAATTTATATGTGCCGAGACCCGGGACCCTGAATTTCAATTCTACTTTAGTACGATTAAACTCTAAAAGCTTTATAAAGCCTATACGAGCCTCTGGATATTTCAATTCTACTTTAGTACGATTAAACTGGAGATTCGCAAATTAGTAAACAAACAGCAATCACATTTCAATTCTACTTTAGTACGATTAAACATTCAAACAAAGTTAAAGCTAATCTTGTATGGCTGTATTTCAATTCTACTTTAGTACGATTAAACAAAATGAATTGTCGAATCGGTAAAAACATATTCATAATTTCAATTCTACTTTAGTACGATTAAACTTTGTCGCTTACTTCAAAAAAGATGGTAGTGTTGCAAATTTCAATTCTACTTTAGTACGATTAAACAACACTATCGAAACCGGAATATTGCATTGTAACCGAATTTCAATTCTACTTTAGTACGATTAAACTTTATGCCGGTATTTCAGCAACCTATAATTTTACATTTCAATTCTACTTTAGTACGATTAAACCCTGAGCTTTCAGCGGAAGCCGCAGGATGGTTCTGGAATTTCAATTCTACTTTAGTACGATTAAACCTGTTATCGTGCCCGTTTGAAACATTCGGTATTGCATTTCAATTCTACTTTAGTACGATTAAACGAGGCGCAGAAAGTATTAAGCCATAGAGACATTAAAAATTTCAATTCTACTTTAGTACGATTAAACTAAGAATTTCAAACTGCTTAGGTCTTGCTTTAAACATTTCAATTCTACTTTAGTACGATTAAACGGAGTTATATCACAAAGAAATAGGAATGATAGCACTATTTCAATTCTACTTTAGTACGATTAAACGCTGGGCGGCGGAGCTGTAATGAACGGATTGGTTAATTTCAATTCTACTTTAGTACGATTAAACTCAATTAGCTCTTTTCTCTTATTCTCCTTAAAGGTCTATTTCAATTCTACTTTAGTACGATTAAACGAAGGAGCATCTAAAAGCGAAACAGCGAAAGACGTATATTTCAATTCTACTTTAGTACGATTAAACCTTCGAATCTGTTAAGCTGTTCGAGTTTAGCGTTCTGTATTTCAATTCTACTTTAGTACGATTAAACTGGTGGATAAAGAAGTATTCAGTAAAAGAATATCGATTTCAATTCTACTTTAGTACGATTAAACTATGGTACGAACCTGTACACCCTACCATTATTGTCAATTTCAATTCTACTTTAGTACGATTAAACTTATTAATAAAGTCCTGTATTACAATTTGCTCTGCATTTCAATTCTACTTTAGTACGATTAAACAGAAGGCAGCTGGTACCTAAAGAGGTAATATTGCCGTAATTTCAATTCTACTTTAGTACGATTAAACTGTGTTATCGTTGCTTATATGCAGATATTCGTTGCTACATTTCAATTCTACTTTAGTACGATTAAACAACGGTATAAGAATACATCCTACGCAGAAACCGATATTTCAATTCTACTTTAGTACGATTAAACATTTTTATACCGTGTTTTTTGCAGTAAATTTGAAAATTTCAATTCTACTTTAGTACGATTAAACGAAAGAATTAGAGCTAATCAGAAACGCAAAAACTATATTTCAATTCTACTTTAGTACGATTAAACAACCTCGCTGCACCTGGAGCAATTACATTCACTGCTATTTCAATTCTACTTTAGTACGATTAAACGCTCCTTTCATGAATTATATTTTGGAAATATTTATTATTTCAATTCTACTTTAGTACGATTAAACAAGCGAAGTTAAAAAGAATATCGGATAAAATAAAATTAATTTCAATTCTACTTTAGTACGATTAAACCACCCATTACCGAATCTGCTAAAGATAATATTTCGTATTTCAATTCTACTTTAGTACGATTAAACTATATTTGGGCTTACTACACTGTAAAGAGATTGTAATTTCAATTCTACTTTAGTACGATTAAACATCAATTAATAAATCGATTTCCTTTTGCTTTTCCGCAATTTCAATTCTACTTTAGTACGATTAAACAAATGTACTAATAATTGCAGTTCTCTTTTAACTGAATTTCAATTCTACTTTAGTACGATTAAACATAAGGGAAAGTTACAATAATAAAATACCTTTTAAATTTCAATTCTACTTTAGTACGATTAAACAATTATCTGAATTTGAAATTCCTTTTAATTATTTATATTTCAATTCTACTTTAGTACGATTAAACAATCCAACTCGACACCGCAACAGATTATGATGCTAAATTTCAATTCTACTTTAGTACGATTAAACTTTTTCTTAAAGTTTCAGCAATATGTTCATCTTTTAAATTTCAATTCTACTTTAGTACGATTAAACCTGTACTTGCGGCTATCATTCGGGCATCTGAACCTACATTTCAATTCTACTTTAGTACGATTAAACATTATCTGAATTCGAAATTCCTTTTAATTATTTATATTTCAATTCTACTTTAGTACGATTAAACGAAAAAGGTATGGATCCTGATAACAAACCATTAACAGAATTTCAATTCTACTTTAGTACGATTAAACTATATAATCCTAACATCGGTAATAGCGGCTCTAACTGATTTCAATTCTACTTTAGTACGATTAAACAAATTTTCCTCAACGGAACCGCCGTATTTATCTGAATTTCAATTCTACTTTAGTACGATTAAACACGTACTTTAAATATTTTATCCTGGTATATTATTTCATTTCAATTCTACTTTAGTACGATTAAACTATTTATTTGGGGGAGATAATGAAGAAGTTTTTATTTCATTTCAATTCTACTTTAGTACGATTAAACTGCAGTATACCGGTATCTTTAGCCAATTTATACTCACATTTCAATTCTACTTTAGTACGATTAAACTTATATCCTTTAGATTTTCTAATACCGGACCAGATCATATTTCAATTCTACTTTAGTACGATTAAACTGCCTCGCGTAGAGTTTTAAAATTCATGATTGAAAATTTCAATTCTACTTTAGTACGATTAAACCCCCGCCGCCCAGCGTACCCGCATCCGGTAATTCATATTTCAATTCTACTTTAGTACGATTAAACCCGTTTGAAAACCGCTAAAACAATAACTATTCTTAACTTTTAAAAAAATTAAATCGTCGATATGTAATAGTGTAAAATTCACCGGTATGCGACGACTTTTCCATTCTAAAGCATATTATCTGTAGTTTCTTTTTCAACACCCATTATCTCTTTACTTAACCATTTCGGGTTACTTACCGAATAAAATACTACTGAATCTTCATCTATTTTGATCTTATTTTTAAGTTCCGAAACTAAATTTTCAAATTGTCCCTCTGTGAGTTCACCTTCAAATACAGAATTCTGAATCCAATTAAGATATTTTCTGCATGTTTTTAGAACCTTCGGCAAACGTTTTTCTGAAGCTATATCATAAACAATTATATAATACATTTTAAACTACCACCATATCTTGAAACCTTCATATGTCTTACCCTCTATTATATGTTTAATAAGCTTATAACATTCCAACCGGATTAATCTTCTGTAACTAACATTCCTTCCCAATTTTCTGTGATATATGACTGTTTTTAACTTCTCATCAAATTCCTTCGTAAATACCTTTCTCGCAGATTCTTTCATGTAACAATAATTCAGTTTTTTGTCGAAATCATGCTCATTAACCATTCTTTGATTAATAATTTTGAATATAACTCTATCAACAAAAATTGGTTTAAATATCTCGGCAATATCAAGACTTAACGAAAAACGTCTTTCTCCCGGCTCGTGTAAATAACTTATCAGAGGATTTAGCTGTGTCCTGTAAATCTCTGAGAGACAAGCTGTATAACACATCATATTACCGAAAGATATTAAAGTGTTTATCATATTATCCGGCGGCTTCTTTACCCGCTTTTCAAAAGATATGTCTTCTTTTATAATCTTATTCCATGAACTATAGTAAGTCATTCTAATATTACCTTCTATACCCATCAAACTTTGGATATCAGAAGTATGATCAATTTGCATGCATAGTCCATCAATTTTTGTGATTTCATCATTTAGCCCACATTCCCGATTGTTATAATACTTTAAGTTCTTTAAGATATTAAAAGCTGCCGAATGGATAAACTCTTTTGCCAGGTTAATTCTCTTATCAGGTGATGAGTAATGCTCAACTTGTTTTACAAGTAGATTTCCCGAGTTAAGGTATTCACGGGGCATATAGCTGCCGGAATAGAATCCGTAATAGTTGAATATGTGCATCGGTATCTTTTGGGATGATAGAAAATTAAGGAAACGGCTGTTAAACCTCACTTCTCCAAATGAATATAATGCTTCAATATCTTCAACAGGTACGAACTTTTTTGATGATTCTCCATCAAACTTGTCTTTGATGTCATAACTAAGAAGTAGTTCTTCTTGTTCCTTTTTAAACTTTTCTACCTTTCCCTCGTAATCGGAACTATCTAAATCTGAAGCAGCTTTTTCATCAAAAGTTTTCAAGCTTTCCCAGTCTCCGGTTTCAAAGACAACAGTGTTATCTTTTCTCCTGATGATAGAATTTGAGAATATGTAATAGTTTCTTTTCATTTTAAGAATAGCAAAGCTCGTAATAGCTGCATTTTTTACAAACGTTTATTTTTACTTTAGCTTCTTCAACCGAAAGAGGAACGGGATTTGATGTTACCTGATTAATATTTGAAATTATATTATACAGTTCTCTTTCCAATTCATCAGTTAGTTCAACCTCAACCTTCTTTTTCATTCTTGGATAATCTAATACACCTTTTACACCATTTACACCATGTTGTTTTAATATATACATGTAATAAAGTAATTGCCATTTATGGGCTATCTCAAATGAATCAGTTTTTTTGATTTCATGAATAGTATTCGTTTGCTTATCAAAGAAATCAACTTTAATACCGATATTTTCAAGTTCGCTCTCAATATCTATTTCATGTTTTTTTCGGCTGTAAGAATCATCTGAAATAACCTTCCCGATTTTAACATTCTCATTTTCCTGCTCCATTTGTAAAGAATGAGCAAAAAGCCAGAGCTGCCTCTTGCAGTGAAAGTAGTAACCTATTTGAACTCCAGTGATGTGCAATTTGTATTAAATAAAATTACAATCAGTTTCTAAGTTTGATTTTAAACCTGTTTCAAAGGAATATATTTCCTTATATGAATTTAGTGATAGTTTAATAAAACCATATCTTTCCTCTCCCCGATGTAATAGTGGATCAATTAATTTTTGATTATTCCAAACGTTGAAACAAAATTTTGATATAATAGGTGATATTATTTTCAGATCAATCTTTTTATCAATAAAACCGATAGTTTTATTTGTAATTATATTGTTATAAATATCCCATACAAATTCTCCATTTACTAAATTATTCATGCAAATATTATTTTGAAATATTTTCAGGAAATTTATTTCATTCTCAGTGAAATATTTTTCTTCAATTTCGCATGGGACAAAAACGGAAATAGTATTGTCATTTATTAATTGAAATTTATTCTTTACGTTTTTGAAACTAATCTCTCTGATTTGTGTAATAAAATCAGAGAGATTATTGGCTAAGTAAGGATCATTATTGTCTCGGTTAATTTTTTCAAATACTTTTTTATAAAATGAATCAAAGTCTTTTTCAGTTAATATATTTTGATACAATTCGTTATCAATTTTTTGCTTATATCTTAAGTCCGTCTTATACGTTTTGCTGCTATCATGAGAATAGAATATAAATAGTTCTGAATCTGTTTTCGTTGCATTTCTGTTTATTCTCCCCGCTAATTGTTCTTCAGAATCAACAATCGCTTTATCTTTGAAGCCAATATCCATATCAATATCTAGACCTGCTTCAATTACCTGGGTACAAACAATCAATATCTTGTTTTTAATGCTATTTGCAGATTTAAGATAATCAATTACAGCTCTCCTTCGTGGCTCTAAAATTGTACCAGTTATAGGTATAATTTCATAATCCTTAAATATATTTCTAAATGCTTCATCACTTAAAAACCCTTGGGCTGATTTCTTCGTTACAAATTCAACAATAGTTTTAACGCACCCATTTTTCTTGCAATAATCTTCAGAGTGTTTAAACACAATTCCTGCTAATTTTTCGAAAGAAAACTCTCCACTGTTTAAATAATCGAATCTAAATTTAACTCTATCTTTAAAGTTTGGATTAGAAAAATAGTCTTGCTTGTTTTTAATTAAATAAACGAAGTTGTCATTTGGCATCTCAGAAGTATCAATGAGTAGGGAGCTTATTTTAGGAAGAGTTGCAGACATAATTATAAAAGTGATATTCATTGCTTTTGAATATCTCTGAATCAGGTAGTTAACTTTATCCCATTCTGTTGGGTTATAAGATTGGATTTCATCAATTATTACAACAGAATTAGCAAGACGATGTAGAAGATAGTTCGTTTCTTTTTCATTTGATGTGAGAATATCAAAGAATTTAATGTGGGAAACCAAACTAATTGGGAAATTAACGAAAAGGTTATCTATAAAATTTTTTCGTTCACTATCGAACTTTACATCAAGTTCATTTTCATTATTATCTTTTTGTATGAATGGTGCTTTAGAATGAATTTCCGTTATTTCACTATCTGTTAATTGTAAGTTACCTTTTAGGAAGCTATATGTTTGTGTTATTAAAGTTGTAAAAGGAAAAATATAGAAAACCTTACTAATATCCTTATGCTTTAATATTTCGGTCAATGCTAATAAGGAAAGATTGGTTTTACCTGAACCAGTGGGTGCTTCAATATAAAATAATCTTTTGTTTTTGTTGCTTCTTATGTTTATTATTGCTTCTGCGGAAAGCTTTTGGCGAAGATGGTTTAATATTTCATTTGAGTATCCTTTAAGTTCCGATACTTTCAGATTTTCATAATAATTAAAATTCTCATTGAGCGTTTTATTATAAGAGATTTCATATGTTTTGTGGATTATTTTCTTTTTTAACTCTTCATTCATTACTCCGAAATCTTCACATCTTAATCCGATCATAAATTCACTTGTTGCATAATAGTCTGAGGCAGTTAGTAACGATGCATTCAGTTTTAATAAAAGAAACAATTCAAAACAAGCATTAAGGTTAGAAAAGTAATTTACAATTCTATTATTGTTTTGCAGAAAGTTAAGAAAACTTGCCTTATCTATGGTTTTAAGATTATTTAGTGTATTTAAATATTCAATGAGTCTTTCTGATTTTATATCTTCAAATATCAAATCCTTTCCATTTTCTATATGGCCATGATGTTTACTAATAATATAAGCAAATAGAAAAGATAAATATGACAAAAAGAATTTATCATGATCAGAAATATTAGTTTTTTGAATTTCATCGAAACTACTGGCTAGAAATAAATAACTGCTTAAAATAGAATGCTGTGATTCAATTCCATTATCTACTTTTTTGAAACCAGCATTTTTTAACTTAACAATTTGAAAGTTTTCATTTACCTTTCCAAAGTCATGATAGTATATACTTTTTATAAAAAGATACTTAATATATTCTGCTGTTAACACTTTGTCTAGAGATGCATTTTCTTTAACAAATACATTAATGATATTATCAATAATTGCTTCCAGGTTATTTTTAGTTATTAAACGCTGAAAATAGTTTAAAACTAAATCTGTGTGTATTGATAAAGATTCATATTCCAAATAATCGTTTTTGGAATGAGCATAATATTTCCCTTCATCTGATAATAGATGTTTTAAGCAAAGATCATATTTTCCGATTAACTCATTGAACGTCTTCATTAGTACATTATAGATAACTATCTATTAGTTCAACTGGACATATTTATTCTCATTTTTTAAATAATAAAGATTTTGAGGTATAAAGGATTTCGATAATTTTTTATTCGTATATACAAAATTTGCGAAGCTATAATTGGTTGTTCTCTCATCAAACCCAACTGGGAGATGTTCAAAGAAAACAAAGAAGTCATTTATTTCAGGTTCTCTGAAATCAAAAACCATATCTTCACGACCTTTATTCTCATGAATTGTCTTTCCATCTGGCTTAATAAATAGGTTATCTATGAAATAACTTACTTGAGGCGGGATTCCTTCAGTAAAATCATATTCAATAAGGGTTTCTTTTTCCCACCATAATTGAAAATCATTCTTGCCAAAATAAGGAATATATTCACATTCACCATTACTTAAATATTCAAACACTTTCATTTCATATTCATTTGAAATATTAAGAAGTAAATACACCCGAAATGATGGCTTTATTAAAGTCTGTTCATTAACAATAAGATTACCACCTTGTTCCTCACTTGCATATCCTGCACTATTGTTATACTTAACAACAGTTTTTGTAAAATTGCCATTAAATGAATCTAAAGGCTTAACTCCTACTTTCAGATTTTTCAATCTTTCAAAATAATCAGGGATATATTTCTTCATAATATAGCTTTGGTAATATCCTCCAAGCCCGATAATTGCACCAATAATGCCGAGCAATGCCGGTTTATGAAGACAATTATATGTTAAATAAATCCCTTCATTAATATCCGGCTTTTTTAGAAATCCCAATGCAGCCTTAATATCAAAAGAAATTAGTTTCATTTCCATTAAATTCAAATTTATTAATTTGTTAAATCAGATAAATTTTCTGCTGTTTCTTTTGCTATTTTTTCAATAACAGTAATTTCTTGATTATTTAAAATATTGTAATGCTTAATTTTACTGTTAATTGTCAATCCTTTGATAATAGTTGTAACAGGATTATAAAATACTTCTATTTTTTCTATATCGGTTTCAATTTGCCTAATAATACTATATACCTTAGAAAAATCTAGTTCTCTATTTTCATTAACATTTACTAATTCAGTAAGACTCGGAAGCATTTTCTTGGAGCTTTCGTTCAATTGAATCCAAATCATCGCTTCATTTTCAGATCCAATCTTTCTTGAAGAATCTAATGCTGTTACTGAATTATTAAATGCTTCTCTCAGTTTATCAATATCACTTGTTGAAAGGAATTGTTTCTTATTATCTTCCTTTCCATTATTAATCATTTTGTAAAATTCCATTGTATTTTTGGGGTTGATAGAAAAATGAAATACGTAATGCCCTTCTTTAAGATTTGTTTGGTTACCAATAGTTGACATGGCTTTTTCATCAGAACCTTCTTCACCAGGATTTCTAAAAGGAGAAAGAATATCCTCAGTATAGATATCGTTTTCTGCAAACCTATTAACACCATGGTTAATTTGAACTACACCGTGTATTGAAATATTTGCTTCGCCGGCAAAAGTAGCCCCAAATAATCTAACATCTGTGCATTTCATTAGGTTATCTAAAACCTCTATGCGTTTTATTTCATCTTTGTTTTTTATTTTAGCTTTAGAGTATTCACCAAAAAGGCTTTTATATGTTTCATCTAAGGTAAAAGGATTCAATTTTTCGTTGTACCTTTTGACATAAAATATTCTATCGTCTGGATACATTTTTCTTAAATAATCTTTCACACTAAACTTTAATGCTTTATCCGTAGAATAAACGACCCCGTCAGGTAATGTTCTTGGATGATGTGTGAAATCAGCGTTAAAATTAGAATTTATTGATTTGACTATAATACAGCCAAATACTCTGTTTTTAAATTCATTCAACATTTGTTGCTACTCCTTCTTTTTCTTTTGATTTTTCAAATATTAATGATTTAGAAAAATAACCGGCTAAAATTATAGGCATCATTTCTTTAATGCCTTTTAAACAATTATATCCGAGTATTTCACTTGTAAGCTTCTCAAATCTCCTGCTTCCGAATTCAAAAGAGTGTTTGTATTGCTCAATTCCTCTTGTAATTGTTTGTTTAAAAAGAAGTGAATCGTTTTTAGTAATAAAAGGCTCAAGCAATGAATGTGTCTTGTTTGATGCTTCACTTTTTGTTAGTATATAATAAATCAACTGCCCTGAAACAAAGGCGAATTCTTCATCTGTTTGAATGTGATAATCATTATCATTAAATAGTTTTCTTGTAGTCTCCTGGAATTCTGGTATTTTTGAAGCCATATCTATTCCTCCAAAGTTTTTATTTTGTTTATCAAATTTTTTATTTAATGAGAAAAGGATGTTCAGTTTTTCTTTAATATTCCATTCCGTTGATTTTCCGTTGAATCCATCATGTTTTATATCATTAATAATTCCACTAATAAGTAAGCTAAAAAAGTTATTTTTGTTTATCACATCTTCTTTAGACTTATAGATAAAATCATAAAAATTCTTCCTGTACTTAAGTACGTTTTGGAAATTGACAGCAGTTGTATATTTAGGGTCAATTTCATCGAAATACTTAAAAAGAATTGAATTC
This sequence comes from Ignavibacteriota bacterium, assembly GCA_003820375.1. Classification (GTDB taxonomy): domain Bacteria; phylum Bacteroidota; class Ignavibacteria; order Tepidaquicellales; family OLB5; genus RPQH01. The sequence goes on along the minus strand of RPQH01000007.1, from coordinate 64,129 downwards.
TTTTTCGTTTTTACAACTAATGCATTATTGAAAATCTTTTGTACAACATTTACTTCAAAATCAAAAACGTTTGCTATTTTATCTTTAACCTGTTTGTTGGGAATTTGCATACTATTTTCTATCACAAAATTATCTATGTAAAACCTAAATTTGGTAACATAATCAATATCATTTATTATTATCCCGTTTCTATTTGACCAATTTATTAAATAATAATTGGAAATATCTTCCTGCCTTTGTTCAAAAAGTTGTCTAATTATATCTCTAAACGTGAGTGTATTGTCTCTACTGTAAATCCTTACAAACTCTTTGTTGAGTTCTTCTTTATCTATAAATATAGGGATAATGTTAGGTAGCTTCTTGTTCTTAAGTAATGTTTCAAATTGAAAAAGTTTTATGGCAATATCGTTATTTTTCGAAATCCGGTTATTTATCCCGTTTTTATAAATTGATGTTTGGTGCATAATAAATGGTTTTTTTGTATTTGCACCGTTCAAAAATCCACTCACACCGTATACGTCCCCACCTGATTCAATGTTAAAATCATCTTTTAAAAAAAGCTTTGAAGATAAATAAGCATTATGCGATTTAATTAGATTTTTCATGTCAACTGCGAAATAAACAATAATATAACTTTTATTATCAATTTCATTGAGTATTGGATCGTTATTTATTTTTGATTTTAAATGATTTTTAGAGAAGTTTATTATTTGTTCTACCAACTCAAAACAATCTTCGTCATAGTATTTTTTACAATTATTAAAATAATTTTCAAATGATGATTCTATTTTTTGTAAGTTTTCTTTTTTGACTTTAATAATATATGGCACAGTTGAATGTATTCTCTTAGCGGGGAGATCTAAAGCTTTATTCATATCTATATAAGCTGAATGATACTCTCTAATGCCAAAGTCAAAGTCACAATCAACTTCGACTAGTTTGTTATATACCAACCCTGAAATTATTCCCTTTTTATCTATAATATAACTTTTATAACCTTCTTGATTCAAATTCCCATCTTGGTTAAGATCAATAATAATATGCATGCCTGGAGATGGTTTTAAGCCGTCTGTATGATAATTAGCTGGTATAGAATCCACAAAATTTGTAATTTCATAAATCATATCGAATATTGTTTAATTTTCATAATTTTAAAAAATATTTTTCAATTTGTGTATCATTTCATGATACAAATCACTCAAAATGTTATAGGTGCTTCAATGTCACTTCACGCCCACACATCCAAAACCTAAACTATTGTTTATTCCAAAGCCGGTTTCATAGCCGATTTTCATAAACTCTTTATCTGCCTGTAATTCAAATTCATAATCAAATCCCCTGATACTTGTTTCATCAATTTTGCCTTCTTTAATCTTTATTAACCGTGATTTAGGAGTACTTATAATTTTCAAACATTGAATTTTGCGTTCTATCACCTTTTCATTATTGTGCAGACAAAGTGCAATGTATTTTTCTTCAAGATTCCGTTTGAAGTATTCAAAATAATCCTCTGCATCAGGATGAAGATACTGGGGTACAGTGCGATCATTTACTTTCTTAGATAGCACAATAGGAGATAAAGTTCTAAAAATCATCTTTTCACTGTATTCAGGTTCAGCTTCTGTTTCTATCGTGTTTATAATAAAACTTGCTTCAGTAGCATTATCAAACAATCTGAGCTTTTGATTCTCAAACATTCCTGTCACAAAGCTATCAAACGATTTGATGCCATACATAGATATTATAAGCTGTAAAGTATCGGAAAAAATTTTTAATTTGTTTCCGATAACTCTTATATCCCGAATATCTAAACGAGAAAATGTGAAAAATTTGAATTTTTTATTCCCACTGCTAAATCCTGAATCATGAAGCCATTTAGAATATGAATTATTTGATGTTGCAATTGTGTTATAAATAAACGAAGATATTCCGTACTGATAATTAATAGGAATTAATTGCTCAGGTTTCTCCTGATATAAATGTAATTTTATTCTCAAGTTTGTGAAATCTATTGTAACAAAATTATGAATATGGAGCGGGTAAACTCCTATTAATTTAGTATGATATGAAAATATTTTTCTAAATCAAATATAAAAAATCAGGTCTCATTATCTAAATTGACAAATAAAAGTTATTAAAAATCCAATTAGTTACATACTAAACTTACCCTAATCATTATTCCATCTTGTTACTAGTTTGTAATTAAAAAGCCACTTATAAATTAATAAGTGACTTTATTTAAAATGAATTTGAATACTGCATTAGAGTAATTGAAGGTAAATTTGGGTGGTTTCTAGGTTTGAATGCCCTAATAAGCTCATGATCTCAAATAACGGTTTACCTTCTTTTGAAAGAAGCGAAGCGTAACGGTGTCTAAGACTATGCCAACTCCAGGGCTTTTGTTCTAAGCTTCTTACTTTGTCTTCTAAGAATCTCGGAATATCTGTCCAACGCTTGAATACTCTCTCCCTCTTTTCTCCGCTTACGTGTATTGATAAAGGAACTTTACGGGGAACTAGATTTGAGTTCTTACTTTTCCTTGTATATAGTATGACATGCGTTTCAGATACATCTTCTCCTTTAAGTCTTAAGGCTTCAGAAATCCTACAGCCAGTATCTTTTACAAAGTCTAGTAAGAGTCGTTGGTCCGTGTCGCATAATTTTCTTACCGCTTCGATGTCAGCATCCGGCGGGATGAACTTCATGTGCTTGTCAATGGAGTACATATCAATTCCGACACACGGATTTTTAATGTCCAAGTCATGTGACTTTATGGCGTACTGAAATAATGCTTTATAAACCCGAAGGGCGGCATTGACGGCATAATTATCCTTGTCTTCGTTTTGAAGCCTGTCAGACATTTGTAAAAGGATGGCGTTAATATGATTCTTTTTCACCTCTTCAATAGATACGTCACCGAGTTCGTTTACAAGGATTGTGTAGTACCGTTTATTGTCCCGATAATATGTCTTACTTTTCTTGGTCAATACATAGTCAAGCCGTTCGTTAATCGCCTCCAGGAGGCTTAAAACGGGCTTTTGAGAGGGGTTTCGCTCTTGACGGTTTAGTTCCTCGTAATGGGCGGTTTCAGCTTTCTTCGCCTCGTTTTTGGTCAGGTAAATACATTTTGATGCATACGTCTTGCCGCTTAAATCAAACTTATACCACCACCTAATACCTTTCTTCAATTTTCTTGAGTATTGAGCCACTCTTTTGAGTCTCCTTTCTAATATTGATTTTTAAAACTTATGTTACTAATTTTTAGCGAGGTAAAAATTGGAGTGTCTTTTTTTAGTGGTTTGATGGGATTTTGAGACAATGTAATTTAAAGGAGCGTAGGGTCACAAGGGGAGCACTTATGACTCGCTACCTTTCAGTCAAAGAAGTTGCAACCATTCTTGGAATTTCAAACAAGACTGTCTATAAATTGATTTATAAAGGTAAAATACCTGGTCATTTCATGTTGGACAGTATGCATTTTTTTGACGAAGAAGAATTACGAATTGGTCTTAAAGCTTTGGCAACCGTACCTAAAAAGACTGCTTCAAAAATCCATCAAACCCGTGACAGGCACGGGCTGATGAAATAACTTTGAGCCCTGCCCTGATACTTAGGGGCGGGCTTTTTATTTAAAGCCATGCTGTCTTACACTTCGTTGAGCTTTTATGTACTGTCTCTCAGCACCTAATTTTCTTTTAGGAAACTGATGCTTATTTTTAGAAGCTTTGCCAAATAACAAAATACTTCCTTGATGTTTGAACTCACGTCCAAATGCTTTGGCTTCTCTTTTGATCCAACCCATGATTTAACTCCTTTCTCTTTATTTTAGGGTTAGTTCAAATTTAGATATGAAGTTGTTAAAGTGCATTAAACTTGTGTGGAATACAGAGGAAAGGATAGGATTCTTTTCTCCCATCTTGCCATAAAAAGAGAGCCCGAAACCAAAAAGCAGCTTCGAGCCCAATATCACAAAAAAGAACTACACTATAATAATAGCACATTATTATTATTTATTATACTATAAACTGCACAACGTAGGTTTTTTTTGCTAAAATAAGAGTAAAACCATTTACTAAATGATAAAGGGTATGAGTTTGAACGGAGAAAATAATCAGAATGTCTGGCATGTACTACAAAAGATTCAAACATATTGTACACAAAATAAACCGGGGTTCCCCATTAGATTTGATATTGATTTAATTAACTCCAAAAATGATTTACAAATTTTATATAAACTAGAAACATGGAACGTCCTTCAGATTCAGAATAAACATTTATTGGAGAATTTGTCTGTCTCAGTATTCTTGACACTTCAACCAAACTTTAGTGAGATTTATAGTAAATTTGAAAAAATCCATGAGGAAAATTGTATTATTCATATTCAGGATCAGGCAGTTACAAGAACTGATAAATCATCAAATGGGTATAAGCTTAACCAACTCCAAAAAACTAAAGAAAACATTTATAAACAAGAAAAAATCTATTTTTCGAAATATTGTTTAGAGCAAGATGTCGAACATTTTGAATCAACCTTAAAGCATTTTTTTGATATAGGCTCTGTAAGTAAGGAGGATTTTCAATTTCTAGGAAGTTACTGCAAAACGGTTAAAACATTTTTAGCTGGTAATATCCAAATCAGAAAAAAGAGGAGAATAAAAAAAAGTAAGCATATAATATCAGATAAACAACAACCTTTACCTATTGTTGCTAACGTAACAGTCGAGGGATTAAAAGAAGGTTTAGAAAAACTCAGTCAAAAAAGTCCACAAATAACTGGACATAAGTTTCCGTATAAACTTCCATCCGGAACAAGCTGGCAGCAAATAACTATTACATTTTTAAATGAAGAACAAATAGAAATTGAGGTATATAGGTTCAAGCACATAACGGATTTTAAAGAAATGGGAATGGTAGGCAAAGGCAAACTGCCAACGCCTTGCGAACAATGGGTATTCCTTAGAGTGCTAGCCAAGTGTTACGGTGAATTGACTATAAAAGATACAGAAGCACGGGATAAGTATAAAAAGCAGAAACAAGCTTTGAGCAATGTTTTAAAAGATTATTTCTCCATAGATTACGATCCTTTCTACCCTTATCAATCATGTCATGAAAAAAGGGGCAACTCATATAAGATCAAACTCGTACTCATTCATCCTCCTCCTGAAAAAGATATCGAACAAAGAAACGATTATGAAAATGATACCGATGCCCTCGGTATTCATGAATTTTTAAACGATCAAACAACTCTAGTTTTGGATAACTAGCGAATTTTGTTTTCATTAAACTTTTCAAAAAATCCTTATTTTCCTAAGGATTTTTTATTTATTTCACATCAGAGGGAATTCGCCATTAAGAGTAGAAGCTTCTATTACCAATGACGATTGGTAACTATAATTAATAGCTAATTTTATCATATGACCGACAAAGAAAAATTCTTCGGTGGAGATCCTTCAAATTTTAAATTCATGACCTATGATTTAGGTTTGGCGTCTGCCTTGGTGACGCTTGGCTACGCCCTGTGGAACCTCGATAAAGCCAATATACAAAAAGCACAGTTTTTATTTATTCGTGATGAGCATATTGACAAGATGGTAAATGAGTATTGGGACGATAAGCTCATGCTTCCAGCCCGCTCGCTTATAGAAAACCAAAAAATGCTCAAAAATAGGATATATTCAAGTATTGAATAGTTTATGGCAACCTCCTCCTTATCATTTTAAGGAGGAGGTTGCTTGTCTTTACAAACTAATGATAGGATTGATGCAGCCATTAAGGCAGTAGTTTATAGACTTGCCTTACCCTGTATCGTTCCTTGACAAACTAATGAAAACATGGTCTATCCCCAAAGAGGTCTTAGAAAAGCCGTTTCTGTCGCCAAAGGAGCTAAAAGAAGTCTTAGGTATATCACTACCAACGGTGTATCGGTTGATTGATACAAGAAAAATCCCTGCCTATAAAATAGGCAACTCGCTTCGCTTTTGCCGTGATGACGTTATCGCCTACCTTGCCTCTCACCGGATAGACCAGATGAACTAACAATATGACTTTACTGAAACGTGGCAACTCATACTGGATCGATATTGGCATTAATCGAGCAAGATTCCGTAAGCGAAGTCCTGATAACTCATACAAGGGTGCTAAAGCCTATGAACTTCTGTTACGACAAAAGTTAGCACGCGGTCAGCCCTTGGAAGAAGCAAAACCGGAAAAGAAATACTTGTTTAAAGAAGTTGCATTGCAATGGCTTGAAACGTATGTCAGAAATAATAATAAACCATCTGAATACATGAACAGGAAAAGCATTCTCAGATCTAATCTTATTCCTTTCTTTGGAGATAAGCGTATTGATACTATCAGTACCTATGATGTTGAATGCTTCAAGCATTATCTGCTTCAGGATAAAATGCTCATGCCTAAATCGATCAATAATTACCTGTGCATACTAAGCCGTTGTCTTAAATCTGCTGTGGAATGGAATATTATAAAAGATATTCCAAAAATTAAGTTGCTGAAAGTCCCTCCTCAGAAATTTGATTACTTGTCTGAAATAGAGATTGATAAACTTCTTGAACATGCTACCGGATTATGGCATGACATGATTCTTCTAGCACTACGAACCGGGTTGAGGTTTGGTGAATTGATTGCTTTGCAATGGCGAGACATAAATTTTACAGAGGGCATCTTAACAGTTAACAGAAACATTGTTAGAGGTATTGAAGGAAGTCCCAAAAACAATAAATCAAGGGCCGTTCCTCTAACGTCTAGCGTTATTCAGACGTTAAGTAATAAAAAACATGACAGTGTGTATATATTCCATGATGAAAATGGAAAGCCATTAACTTACAAAGTTTGCAGTATCAGGTTGCAAAAGATCTGTAAGATGTCGAGTCTTAGAAAAATAACATGGCATGTGTTTCGTCACACCTTTGCTTCCCATTTGGCAGCAAAGAAAAACTCCATTGTAGCAATAAAAGAACTGCTAGGACACTCTGACATCAGAATAACGATGAGATATGCTCATGTGAACCTGTCTGTATTGCAGTCTGCAATAGCTACTTTAGAGCCAAGCTTTCAATTCAACGGCACGATAGCGTCACAAGTCAAAGAAAAGATACTAATTTGAAGTCCTGTTACCCTCCAATTTCAGTTTTTCCTTAGGAAAAATCAAAAAACCGGATGAAATCCGATTTAATGAAATGGAGCGGGTAACGGGAATCGAACCAATGAACGATAAGTTCGAAAACCCTAGTAAAAGCTTGAAAGAATTGAAATGTTAGTGCTAAATTCAGTCAAATAATTTTCTCTTTCTCTATCATATAAATTTAGATATTCCTATCTCTACGGCACAATAGCGTCACAACTTTTCTAGTCAATTAGTTGTGATGCTGGCGATACAGGGAGAGTTAGGGAAACCTATATAATAGAGAACTCGGCTGAATGTATATTATCAAAGAAAGCAGAATAAATCAATATTTTGTTGTTTGAGTTACAAATTTTTCAATAAGAATAATATAAATTTTTATTATTAATTTATTAATTTTTGTTTGTATATTTGTATACGGAAAAGTTTGTTCTTACTAATAAAAACATAGTTGTTTGACACAACTGTTTTGATGTGTTTCGTTTGGAAAACTGGAAACTTTCATTGTACAGAATCACACAAAATAGGTTGTGCCCGTTATGGGCGCACCTATTTATGTCTTTGTACAAGGGTATTCCAGTACCTCCGAACGGGACGTAAGTAGCACTGCGTCCTTTTTTATTTTATAAATTATAATTAATCAGATGGAGTTTAAAATGAAGTCAATTTTGTATGCAGTCTTTTTGTACATTTTATTTAACAATGCAGTTTATTCACAGTGGTCGCAGGTTTACCAAGGACCAACTGACTCTAGAGTAGAAGCAATGCTTGTAAATGGAAATAGTATTTTTGCTGGTTTTTACAATTATCCTAATGCTTCCATAGGGGTGCTCAAGTCTACTAATAACGGCTATAATTGGTATCAAACATCTTTAAATTTTCAGAAAGTTATTTGCTTGGCAGCAAAAGGAAACAATATTTTTGCAGGCACTCAAAATTTTGGAGTTTATGTCTCGTCGAATAACGGCACGGATTGGATTCAAACAACATTGAATAGCGTATCAGTACATTCGTTAGCATCAAATGGAACTAGTCTATTTGCTGGAACAGTAGACTCAGGATTATACAAATCCACAAATAATGGAGACTCGTGGATTCGGACAACATTGCCATTAACTAAAAGCACTGGTGCTTTGTTGTGTAATGGTACTGATATGTTTGCGGGAGCATACTGGTGTTCATATAAATCTACAAACAATGGTAATACATGGAGTCCGATGTCATTAGATAATGTTGCTGTTCAATGTTTTGGAATTAGTGGAAGCAAATTATTTTCAGGTTTTGTCTATGGTTCGACACAATATGCGTTCTATTCATCAACAGATAATGGGTTAACGTGGAATTCGAGTGGCAATCTAGGACACGTTCTTTCCATTATAACCAGTGGTGTTAATAATGTAATAGCAGGTAATGCATATGTTTCGACAGATAATGGCTTAACATGGGTTGATAAAGGGCAGGGTATGACGGAGTTGGTCTTTTCATTATGTGTAACAAACAACTATATTTATGCAGGTACAAGTGGTGGAAGAATCTATTGTAGGCCATTATCAGAGGTTATTGGGATTCAACAGATTTCAAGTGAAGTTCCTAAAAAATACTTGCTAAATCAGAATTACCCCAATCCGTTTAACCCTGTAACAAATATAACATTTGATATTGCAGCAAAAGATAAGGTTAGACTGATTATCTTTGATGCTTTAGGTCGAGAAGTAATAAAACTTGTTAATCAAGAACTACAACCCGGATGCTATCAAGCTGATTGGAACGCAATAGGTTATTCGAGTGGAATTTACTTTTATAGACTTGAAACGAAAGATTATTTAGTAACAAAGAAAATGATATTGCTTAAATGACTTTGAAAAAATATATTTTTCATCAAATTAAAGCCCTCTTTTTTTCAAGAGGGCTTTATCATGTTCAACAACTTTTGATCTGTTAATTCCTTTAACGATTTTGAAAGTTCAGGTGCTTTTATAAAGCTAGTCTTACAAAGCCGGTTAACAATATTTTCCGGCTCTTTATGAAATAGTAATATATACTTAAATCTTTTAAGTTGTTCCTCCTGCTCGGATGTCATGGAATTCGCAAGTAAAGATACGACCTGCCTTAAGCCAAGAGAGGCGATTTTAAGAGCATCAAAAGGATCTACGGTAACTATGACGTATTTTGTCTCTTTTAGTCTATAAACGCCAAATAATGGTCTTTTAAAGCCTTTAGGATAGAACCAGCTATCGTCTTCAGGTTTATAGCCAATATATCCTATGTGTTTTCCTGTATGGTCATAGATTTTAAAGGCAATCCTTCCGGCTATTACACTTCGCTGCTTTACGTAGCCTACTTCATATTCCTGTGCAATTTCACGACTAATACCTCGTTTAACAATATATTCATGCCATTCAAGAGTAAGATTTGGGATTTCCCGTTTTGGCTCTTTTTCTTTTTTAAGAAAATGATTTTTTAGTTCTTCTGCTGCTGTACGTAAATCAAGATTCCTGTAATAAGCTAAGAAGTTAATTGGTGAGCCTTTTACAGCATCATTTTTAGGCATGAAAAAAAGGTTCTTATCTATGTTAACTATAAAACCATCGCCATGCAGTTCACCTTTTTTTTGTTTGTATGGAATATTGAGAATATCTAAAAGATCTTGAAATAAAACAGCTTTGCTTATTTCGGCAAAGTTTAAAAATTCTTTTGACAAGGTACGATTCTCCTTCTAATTAGTTATAGAATAAATTGTACCACTAAATAGTATAAAAATGCAAAAAGGCTAGCAACCTTTAAAGATTGGCACTAACCTTTCTACAGAATGTAAGCCACAAGAATTCAAAGGAAGTTTGTTTTACGACTCAACTCCCATTGCACTCCAATGACAGCCGGAGTCGTCTGCATACTTTCTCTATTGACGGATTACCGTTACCCCTAAATGAGGACGAGCCGGTATGCATAACAGCGGTCATTGACAATCGGACTAATGCCCTTTGTGAAATTGCCGCGGCTTACACAGTAATTATATCTTTAAATTTAGAAGTTGTCATTTCCGTATAATATTTTGGATACACTAAAAAGTTTATTACAATGAACTTTTACTGCGAGTTATCATAGATGCTGTATCATCTTCTATCATTTTGTCAAAGTTTTTCTCAAAAGTCACATAATCGAAATCGTTACTATCAACTGAGTCGAGCATAGTATCGTAATTGTTTTTGATTCGATCTATTTCATCATACATGTATCTGAAATTTTTGCTGTCTGTCAAAAGCTTTATGTGAGCCCAGTACTTTTTCGATATTCTGTCAAAGAATTCTCTTTTTTCTGACACATAGTTATAGTTGCAAAGGGCACTATCATAACTGCTTTCCTTGGAAGCACTCTGGCTTGAGTTGATATTGCCTTCGATACACCTCATAGAGTTTAAAATAATAAAGCAGATTATAATTATTATAAGTCAAACTATGTGACTTGTAAAATGAGGTGTTGGAGTTAAAGATATTTAAGATAACGGATTATAGTGAGGGGTAAGGTATCAGTAACTGACCCATTTATCATCTAAGAAATTAAAGTTTATTTTTTCAAATTTCATTTCTTGCTGGACTTTCGGAATATCTATTTCTGGCACTTCATCTATTTTAGGCGGGTATGTTTCAATGAGTGAGTTATTGATGCCGATTCGTACCCAGGCATTATACTTGGCCAGATTAAAAAGTTCGGGTGCTTTGACGCCGAATATAGGAGCGAAACGTCTGGCTTCTTCATCACCGCAGCGAAAGCAAATCGATGTTCCGACATTGCCAAAGACTGCACCGAGTATGTCTCTTGGAATTTGTTGAAAATTCTGATGAGCTAAAGTAAAACCTACTTTTGAGCCTCTGCTTCGAGCCAGCAGATCACTAAACAGGTCGCTTACTACAATTTGAAATTCATCCACGTAAACCAAAAGAGGATTTTGCTTTCTTTGGGCAAATTCACAATACGATAAAACTGCATAGACAATTAAATTGGATAGATAAATTCTGCTGTTTCGGTTCATGCGTGAAGTATCTACCAATACAATTTTTCCTTTCTCAACTATTACGGAAATATCAAGCTCGTTTTTGCCAATAACAAAATCTTTCATTTCCCCGGTTGAGATTTCAAGTAGTCTTGATGCAACTCGTTGCGCACAATCTATCTTAATCCTGTTCTTGCTTCCCGGACTGTCAAATTCTTCCCAATAGATTCTTTCGCTGCTTCCGGCTGGCAGTTCATGTCTTAATGCTCTTCTTACATCGGCGTATAATAAAAAATTAGTCAGGTATTCTAAATTCTTATCCTTCTCTCTGGTGATCGATTTCATTGCCATGCCGATAATCTCTCTCATTAAAACAGTGCTTTCAGGGTTAGATGATGTAAGGGTAATAAGAACATCAAGGATTTGAATAAATTCCTGAATCAGATTATCCAGCTTATAGCCCGCTTTGTTTAAAGGATTTATGACAATCGGACTTTCAATTGAGATATAATGCACTTTGGATTTATCCTTGATAATATAATAAAGCTTCTTTACGCTTTCGCCCTTGGGATCAATGTAAATAATTGAAATGCCCTGGTTAATATCATGCATCGCCATGTGTTCCATTAAGGCTGATTTGCCCATGCCTGTTTTCCCTACGATGTAGGTATGCTCAAAGCGATCTAAAATATCATAGATATCAGGCGGCTGGTCCTTAAAGTTTTGTAAAAAGCCTAGACTTAAATTATACTCCGCCATTTTTCTTGTACCGCTCCCGTTCTCGTTCAAGTTTTGCTTTTTGTGTCTTGCTTTGCTCGCTCATGTCATCGGCTTCATACTCAAGCTTTCTTGCTTCGGCGTTTTGCTTTCGTATAATAAACTCTTTTAAATTCTCATGAAGATCCATGTCCGTTGTGGGATTTGTAGAGATATCACTACCTAGCTGAGCTACTACGTATGATTTAAGTACTGGCGGAAGCTCAGTGAAATATTGAGCTCCTTTGGAAAGAATGTTTGCAATCTCTTTTTCTTTTTTCGATGTGGCGATCAAAAGTTTGTACTGGCCTTGGGCGGTCAGTTTTTTAGTGATGCTGCTTGCCTCTATATCTTCGGCTTGTGCATTCAAGAGCCGTATCCGGGCTCTTTGCTCAGCATTTTCTAAGCTCATCTTTTCAATTTTATACTTGTTTTCCTCAGCTATGAAATCAAGCGTCAGTTCAGATCTAATTAACCGCTCATCAAGTTCGTTACGTTTGATTTTCGTAAGCTTTTCAATTTTTTCAAAACTAAGTGCAGCGTCGGCGTGAAGTTCCATTAGCGATGAACCCGTCTTTCGTATTTCTTCGACGTAGTTTCCGAGTATTCGTACCCGCTCGACATCAAGTTCTAGACGGTGGTTACCCCAACCTTTAAAAAAGACCGGACCCGGCTTGGTCATCTCAAAAGCCATTTTTTGAACAAGCGTTTCCATAGTCATTTTAGAAAGGTCAAATTCGTAATGGTCTAAGCTTTCTTCTTGTTTCAATGTGCTCTCCTTTTTATATTTTATTAAACTATTATGTCTTTTAATTCGTTTGGGGTTTGGTAAAAAGGATTCGTTAATTTTTACGTCCCGGTATGATTTACTAGATCCGTAAAACATTAGTAATGATACTAAACCTAACAAGGCGGCGATGATACCTGCCCATGAATCTGTAAAAAATGATTTGGTCATTGTCCAGCCGTTACAGGACAAATCAACGAGGCTTGCAACAACGACAAAAATAAATAGTGCTAATATAAACCAAAGCATTGTTTTTAATTTCTAGTTCTTGTATATCGTTTAGTTTTTGGATATTGTTTTACGCCTTCAAATATGAAATCGTTATAAGTTATTTTCAAGCCTTCTTCCTTATCTGCCCAAAGTTCAAATGACTGGCTGAAAATCTCATTAATGGGATCAGTATAGAATATAAATTGTACGCGAGTAGTATCTGGAAATTTTACGTGCCATTTATCCGGAAATATAAGAGACAACACTGCCGGATTATCTTCGAGATCCATATACTTGCTTACAATATATTGGTAATCATTGAGCAATATCGAATGCAAATCAGCGCTTGATTCAAATGTATAGCTAATATTCGGCTTAAATATAAATTCAGGCGTTGGTTCGTTTCGGTAAAAGTGAATCTTCCAGTACGTCTTTTCGTATTCATGCTGAGTAAATACAAAATACCAGGCAATGATACCAATGCTTAGACACGCCAAAAGATAGGCTACCACCCGTTGCCGAAGATGTAGATAAAACGAAAGACCCCCGAATAGCTGAAACTTGCCTATGCCCCTATTTTCCCAGATTTGCCGTAGTACGACGGCTTCATTTCTTATGACATTGGGGGCTTCTTTAACAATAATATAGAGCGATCGGATGATAATTGCAGTCAAAGAAAACAGAACAATAAAAGCTATTATTATGACAACGGCTGCAACGGGTAAAAGTAAGAAGTTTATTATTACTCCGCCTGTTGAATATGTCGAAGTTTGAATTTCTCCGTAGTGGATAATATGCTGTAAGCTCAGATAGCCTAAATATTCAATAATTGCCCCAAGAACAATCTGGAATGGAGCTGGCACGGCTGAATCTTTACCAAATATGTTCGACAAATGTAAACCCTTTCCCGAAATCTTTTTTTATAGTCCCGATAAAACAGACTGAAAATTTAAGTGCCTTTTGATCAGGCACATTTAAATTGAGTACGCTGCAGATTTTAGTCCAATAATTATAAAACGTCATGTCATGAGCAAGCTGCAGATAGTTACTTCGTTTTTTTTCAATATAATTATTCCAATCAGGTTTCTTTGCTTCAATTTCCAAAAATGTGAGTTTATATTTCTTGTTCTCAATATCTTGTAATACTAATAAAGCATCAGGTATGAGGTAGCCAAAATTAGGATAGAGTAACGAATGAAAATGAGGCAGTTTTAAGGCGTTGACAAATTCATCGCTATTATGAATTTCGTTTACATTGCCTTTTCCTTTTGGCTCATCCGGCAATAACTCTGTCACATATCCTGCTTCTTTTAAGATCGGCAGCACTTTGTTCGACGCGGTATAGACTTCGTGCTGTGGGCTATGTAAATACCCCAAATGGCACAGTTCCTCAAGCTTTCGGTATGTGCAGATCTTATTGAAACTTTTTTTTATTAAGCCGTAGTGGCGGTAGCTGACGTATTTAAGCATTCTTGTATAGTAAAATACCTGCCATAGCTGGCTAAATGTTGCGCCGGCTTTGGTTGGTACAAGATGAGCAAGTTCATCTACTTTTATGACTTTTTTGTATTCTATATTCATATACGGGTGCCGTATAAATCGAAGAATTTTTAAACAAGCTCTTATACGGGTATTGGCTTTTAAACGTATATGAATAAAAGATTTAAAACTCTTATACGGTTCCCACATTATCTTTTATTTTTTCTTCTTTCCCCTCCTCTATCCTTTTATTTTTTAGTTTTTTTAAAAACGAAAAGGTTTTTCGGGTTTGCCCGAAAAACCTTCATGTTGTCTTCATAATATATTTTGTACCAAAATAAAAAAGCTACCTTATGCAGATAGCTTTATGTTCTTGTAATAGCAATCGAATGTAAGTAAGTGTAACGCTATCCATGAGGATAGATTAAATAGTTTCAAACGAGCTATAATTTATCTATAAAGACGACACTTTCACAATGATCGCAGTAACCAATAGTCCCGTCCACTACTTCAACTTCCATGAAACAACTACGACATCTATATCGACTTATGTCTGCTTCATCATCTATTAAAAATGAACGCAATATATCATCAACAATATCAGTCATGGGCTTGCCTTGTATTTTACTTTTTTTGTAAATAACAGGTATGAGATCATCCTTGATTTTGGGGCTGTATAAGCTTTTGCCATTCACTATTTACTCCTTTCTGGTGAATGTTATAAAATGTACTAGAGTTTAAATAATAATTTAAAATAATGGTAATTGTTCTGATTTCACTTCCGGCATGATGGTAAAAGGTCTCTCATATTCTTCTTCTTCAACTTTGTTTGTCTCATCTGTGTTATGAACCTGTATATTCGATGGTTTGTATGAATGCTGAACCGAAATAAGATATGACTCTTTAAATGCTTCAAACCGTCTGCCTATCATTTCATGAATGACACCTCCGTATATACTACGTTTAGTTTTATAGACTTTCTTGCATTCAAACTTGAGCGTATCTCCCCAGACAACAAAACCGTTAACATTAAAGAACAAGAGATTTAAGGCACACATCTTCACACACGTTAAGTCAATGTCCTGCCCGACAAACACTGATTCATCCAATTGGTCATTGGCCATGGACTTAATGCAGGAAATTAGCATGATACCTGACCCGCAAGCCGGATCTAAGATTTTTCCACCTTGCGGTGAGATTGCTTTTGCCATAAAGTCGGCTACCTGCTTTGGCGTAAAGTACTGGCCTCTGAACTTGTTTGCCATGTTCCACTGCATGTAGACCTCGCCTAAGATGTCGTCATTTGTTTCATGCATAATTTTCAGTAGTTCGGTAAATGCTTTGGCAAAGAAATCTATTTCTCGCTCGCCTGTTTTTCCTTCATTTCCATACCTTCGGACGATTTCTAAGTAATGCGCATCGTCTCGCTGCATTGTATACAGGATGAGATCTAACCAGTCAATAAATATGGCTTCTGAGTTATAACCTTTGTGAAGAATTGCTTCTAAGCACTTGAGGATTTCTGTCATATGTTTTTCACCTGCCTGTCTAGCAAAAGATACTTTAAAATTGCATCTACCTGAGAAATGACCTGCAATATTGCAGAATAAGGTGAGATACTCAGTTCTTTGGCATACGACTCAATGTAGCGGTACGAATTGCCGAAGTGTTTTCGTCCGTCTTTTCCCACAATCCGGCACAATGCCTGGGCACTGATCTCAGCAATAATCTCTTGAAGTGGGTCTTGACCTCGCTTTAATTCACCTTTGAGCTTGTGGTCTACTGCATGGCAGAGTTCATGGAAAAACGTCTTTTCTTCAGGTGTCGCCAGAGCTATAACTTTACGTGTGGGGTCATAATAGCCGTTATAGGCGATGTTTCCGGCTGTTGGGTGAACTGATACCCTTAAGGTAGCAGCCTTGTCTATAAGGGGAAATTGGGGCAATTGGAGGGTCTGATAATCCAAGGGCTCTCCGTCCGTGTCTTCGATCCGGAATACGCAGCCGCAGCAAAAACCTTTTAAGACTATAACTTCTTCATCTACTTTGTCGTCATTTATTACTTTCCTAAATACAGGTACCAATATGTCAAATGATTTAGCTCCTTTTTTCACATACCGGTTTACCTTTTGCCATTGCTTATAGCCTCTGGCGTCTTCGGTGCCTGAAAAAAACATCATAAGCCGGTTTAAAAGGCTCCAGCTAGCCGACGGTATATTGGGAATGGGAAACATGGCATAGGCAACTGCATCAGGGATGGTGCCGCTTTTAAATTCCTGGATAAGAGCGTCCATGACTTCCTTGACTCTTACTAACATGTTTATAATCCTTTCTTAGAGTTATTTATTTTTCTTCGTTTATTTTATTATGAAAATTGTCAATGAACTGTATTGTGCCTCTAAAGCCTTATATGAGTTACTATACTTTTATAAGGCATGCCCTTTATTATGGTGATAAGTAAAAATTTTATTACATAGGCGTAGAGTTAGTTTATATATTTGGTGAGAAGCTTATAAAACATATTGGCTGTTTCTTTGACAACTATATTTTTTTTAAAGCTTTGGGAATATAGCTCGGTCGGTAGCTTTAAACTGATGCGGTGAGCGATTTCGAGAAATTGCTCGGTTTTAGCCTGCAGCTTGATATTGCTTGTTTTATGGACTTCTGCCATATCTTTTATCAGTGCGTTGCGCTCGCGGATAAACGTTTTGATGACAAGCGAAAGCAAGATAATAATCATGAGTTCTATGAACATAAAAAGCAGGGCGTATAACATGCAATTACAGAATAAGCGATCCACGGTTGCCTTGAGGCATTAACCATATCGGCTCATGCAAGCGGTAAAAGTTATGAAAACCCAGAAATCGGTAGCGTTCAGTTGATAGGTATTTACAATAGTGTGTAACCAGGTTTTTAATTAATCCGTTTACACAGTCGATGTGATTAATTACAGACGGAATATTATATTCCTGAGGCCGCAAGAACGGATCCCACCAAATGTCCGTATAGACAAATAAAACTATAAACTGGCTTATGTTGTGGGATTTTTTTTGAACAATTGCTTGAAACATCTCTTCGTAGCGTTTTATTTTCTCATTGAATATCCGGTCGATTGTCTTTTTCCTCTCTATTTCTACAAGCAGGAATCTGGTTAAAACTTTTGGCTGAGTGCTTTCGACCCGAATGAGAATGTCAGGTCGGACACCATACAGGCTTGCATCATATCGGAACGTAAATTTCTTATTGGGGAATAACCTCAAAAATGCCAAA
The DNA here is from genome assembly GCA_003820375.1 of Ignavibacteriota bacterium. Classification (GTDB taxonomy): domain Bacteria; phylum Bacteroidota; class Ignavibacteria; order Tepidaquicellales; family OLB5; genus RPQH01. The sequence goes on along the minus strand of RPQH01000007.1, from coordinate 46,496 downwards.
GCGACATCAAACTTCATGCTTTCATGCATAATATTATACGGTGATCGCTGATATTTTTTATAGCGGTATTCGTCAGAGCGGCCGATATAGTCAGCGCCTTTTTTGGTCAGGCAATAAAACACTTCCCGGGCTTTATTGGCTGGTTTGCCGATCGGTTCAATTTTATTGATCAAGCCGTCTTTGAGATATGACTTGAATAGTTTTCGGGTAAATAGAAGCCCGCCTTTGTGGGTTTTGGCAGAAGGCGAGTAAAAATTGTTGAGGGTTCCAACACCACCAATGTCAAGTAAATGATTCAATAATTGTTTTCGGTTGTTCATACAAACAAAAAATTACATGACAAGCGTAATGCGCATTGTCATGTAATTTTTTGTTTATCGTAATGTATCTTCAGTATACACAATCGTATGTAAATGTGCAACAGCCGCAAGTCAGCTTTCTATCATTATGTATCTATAACACTATTTCACTATCACTATTATATATTTATTATTAACCATATTTTATTATGTGGCTATTCGTCCCGTAAGGGCAGCACCCCCTTGTTGTAGCGTCCGAGAATCTTTATTACGAGGCGGTCACCAAGGGGGTGCTGTCCTTCGCCAAGCTTTAGTCTGGGCGAGGGACGTAATAGCCACACTATAGTTTTATTAGTTATTTTTAGGGAAACTGAATATCAATACAGATAGAAAACTGTATTAAAAAAAGTTTTCCAAGAATTGCTTTAATTTGACTACCCCTTGACTTATAACAATATGTGTTATATAAATTAAGTATATAAAAAACAGTACTTTAAAATTAATATAGGAGAGGTTTTATGCTAATTAATAATCAGTTTCAAGTTACAAAAGAGGATTATATTATATTAAATAAACAATTGAGAGATATTGAATATATGCTTTCTTTAGGGTTAACGGAACAAGGAAAAAAAAGTCAACTTAATCCGTACATAACGATGGCTGCTCTAAAATGCATTACGAATAACGAAATGCATTTTATCTTTAACTCAGTATTTGAACTAATAGATGGGATTGAAATCGAAGTACCTGATGATTATAACTCTACTACAGTTTATAATATAAATCCTAAATGCTTCTATTATCATAATCCAGATATTACATCCGAAACTTTACGAACACAAAGTGTAATTAATGCTGGTGAGAAATACGAAATAAAGTTATTTAAGCTCAAACAAACAATGAGTAATCATGTTATTATAGAATTTTTGAAGTCACAAAAAGCTGATTTTGTAGGATTGGAAGGATTATATATGATTAGACGTCTCCAATGGAAGTTATTTCCAATTTATTATTGGTCGTTGTCATTTCCGCTAGAATATAGTCAATTAGCTAGTTGTACAAAAAAAGTCCCGGGTGTATATCGTCGTTCTGAAGGCGAATGGGCTGTAGATTTATTGGGTCCTTTTAATGAGATTTCAACATCATTTTGTCCTGTTTCATTAATTTGTTTTAATAAACTTCGCTAAAACTTAAACCTTTGAGTCAAAGTACTTAAAGGTTTTTTATTACAGGGAAACTCAGTTGCGTTTCTATGTTACAATCTCATAGAAAAAGAGTAGTTAGACCGATAATCATCGGAACCCATAAGTAAATAATTGCAATCTTTTTTTGAGTTGTTGTTCCGTAATACCAAAAAACAGAAAACAATATGATAGAAGTAATTATTATACCTCCACGAATTAAATCCTTTTCCTTAAGGAAAAGTGGGAAAATTAGAATTGTTCCTATAATAAGAAATAGGAAACCTGCAATAGAAGATTTCTTTACACCAAATCGAATTGGCAAAGTGAAAATGCCAGATTTCTTATCTCCTTTCATATCTAAAATATCCATAAATATCTCACGACCTAATATGAAAAAAAAGGAAGCAAAAGGTAATAATATAAAAATTTTGTCAAAATAATTTATAAAAATAGTATGGGCGACCACCAAGGCGGATACTAACGCTGTATACACAGTTTTATAAGTTGCTAAGTGTTTGGTAAAGTAATTATATACTATCATGGCGATCAGGAATACGATTTGCATATATCCTTGTGGTGCAGTAATAGTATTATAAAGTGAAAAAACAGAACTTAAGAATAACAAGATAATTGCTACAATTAATGTTGTTCTACGGGTTATCTTTCCGCTTGGAATAGGGCGGTGTGGTTTGTTAATTATATCCTTTTCCATATCAAAATAATCATTTAAAGCAAACCCTCCCATAGATGTAAACAATAAATTTATTGCTAAAAATAAATGATTAAATAATTCATTAGAGTTTCCGAGATTAGGAAACAAAACAATCAAACTAATAACTGTTGAAGTTGTAATTCTGGTAGTATGACCTATTCCTAGTAATTTTTTCAATGTATTGTTCATAATTGATTTTTTCTTGCAATAAAACAAAGTTTCAAAACCGAAAGCCAAAATAATTATAATAATGTAAAATAAAAATGCACAATCAGCCTTGTAGGCTAATGAAGGATTTTTGGCCTTCAAATATAATACAGGAATAATTAAAAAATATGATAAAATGGCTGCTAATCTGAGATAATTTAATTGATTAGTGAGAAAAACCCATAGCCAAAGCCAGTTTCTACTATCAAAATTATTGTGGCTGTATTTAAATTCAGTTCCTGCAGGACTTACGATATATCTATAAAGAAGAAATAAAAAGATGCCTAATATAACTGGATATATGATAATAGGAATAAACTCAACAGAAGATGTAGAAGTATTGAGAAAGGTAAGTAGGAATAAAATAACTAAGAAAATAGAACCCATAAGAACCTTTATTATAATCCAACAAGTTTGAAGTTGCATCGTTTTGGTTTTAATAAAACAAATGTGATTAATACTGGGACTTTGACCTAAAATACACCAGATTATTAATGCCGCTATGGCATGAGCAGAAAATAAAATAAAAAAAAGGAGTTCATAATCAGTGAAAATATAAGTAAACGGTAAAATACAAATAAAAAAAGTTAAAATGCCAAGAGTACTAAAATAGTATACTTCCCAAAGCTCATAAAGAGGAGCTGTTATTTTCTTATTTTCTTTGGAATCGTAGTTCGTAGTATGTCTTCCCATATTTCTTTCAAAAGAAGTCATTCTCCATGACTCGAAAACTGCTAGATAACCAGAAATTGCTATACATGAGAAGACAGAAAAACCGACCTCTGCAATTTCTGGGTATAATTTTAAAGAGCTTAAAATTATTGGCACAAAAATAGCCAGAAATGTTGCAAACATGCTAACAGTTAAAAAAAACTTAGGATTTTTAATGCGCTCTGAACCTATAATATAAAATATTAAAATGATAATTGGATAATAAGGATAAGTGTCCCCTTTGTTGAAATTTTCAAAGAACATTCCATAGTATAAGCTAAATCCAACAGTAAAAATGGTAGGCCAAATAATTCGATGCCTAATTGTAAGATTTTTTTTAGCTTGAGGGTTGTCAGATAAAGTTTTTTTATCTTTACGAAATTGGTTCAAAAGAAAAAAACCATAAACACAAAAGAGTATAGCATATAAACCGGAAGCCAATAAGATTCCAACTGACGGCCAATTTCCAGTTACAATGAGGTATATTAATGATAGTATTACTGAAAAGGGAATGCTTAAAAAGAAAAAAACCATAAAAATAGATTCATTTTGTGTTAAGCGCAATTGATTCTCGTCTGCCATCAATTCCTTATCTGAGTAGTGAAAACAAATTGAATAAACCATAAAAAAACCAATAGAAAAAAAGAATGGGACACCTAGTAATATTGCTTCAAAAGTTAAGGGCTTGCCTTTAAGTCCCAAAATGTAACCTGTAAGGAGAACAGAGCCTGTTGTTATAGCGTACCAACAAGCTCTTCCTAAAATTCTAAAAATACTAACGAGACTTCTATTCATCTAATGTTTATTTATTTTTAAGTGCTAGATATTCATTTGTTGATGTTTCAATAACAATGCTAATAACCTTGATAAATCTTGCCAAAATGTATACAAAAAAAGGGGTGTAATTTGCCTTGAGCAAAACACCTCATACAAATACAATGTAAATTCATGATTTAAATTATTATATTTTTACTAATTATCCTTTACTAAATGACTGCAAATTAACCGAAAAAATATTGTTGGATTTAGCTTAAATATCCTACTCTACTTACAAATAATACTGTTGCTGCAAAAAACTATGTATAAAAAGCATTCTATGAATAATTAGATAAATTATTTTAATGCTAAATCATATTAATAAGATTTAAAGTTATTTTCTTATTAACTAAGATAAACTTTATATACCGTTTCTATTGGATAATCCAACAACTATAAGTTATCGTCTAAATTCTAATGTCAAATTATTAAGGCGCTATCCAATCGAAGTCAATGAGATGCTCTAAATTATCAGTCAATGTGTTGTCAGGATTTGATCGTAAGTACTTTCCATATCTGCCATTGATAACTTCCACCTTTTCACCGATATCCCAAATTGCACGTTTATAATTCCATACCCACGTCGTAGCACTGTTTCCGTGTGTTTCCAACAGGGTGATAGCATCGGCTTTAGTTATCTTATTTGCCCTTGATGTTGAGGTTGAGCTTTCATATACCGTATGGCAGGCATAATGTGTAATTATTTTGTTTGTGTCCTTCCAGACTCCGGATATTCTATATTGTGCCATAATTTTGTTTTGATGTTAGAAGTTAAAGAGATTACATGGTTTATAAGTAAAAGGTTGAAAAACGATATAATTTATAAAAAAAACAACTCCATAGCAAAGACAAATCTTGCTTGTTGTTGCCACCACTTGTACATATGTCTGTTTTAAATGGGTTGTTATTTGTGAGTAAAGAAAATAGCGCAACTTTTATGAAATATATCGTGATTTATTATTGCCTGCCGAGATATGCGAATGCCTTATTGAATGCCACTGAACACCGCAAGATAGTACCAGCGTAAAGTGCGTTAGCTTTGGATTCTGATTTGCTCTAATAACCATCCTTTGTATTCCGTATGGCTGTTATTTTGAATGTCTTTATTGAGTTTTTCGAGTAAAAATTGGTCAGGCTTGAACATCAATTTAACGAGTTGCTGAAGGTAAATAATAAAATTATGGTACCGCTCTTTTAAGTGTTTTGTCATGATTGTATTTCGCTTAAGAAAATGGTGGTATGAATCGATTAATGATAAAACTTTATCATATTTACCTGTCTCATAAAATACCTTGAGTTCATGGTTTTTGATTCTTGTCATGTAGTAAAAATCTTCGCTTTTTACTTTCTGTAAACATTCAATGGACTTGTCATAGGCGTCTTGCCTGGTAAAATAATCTTTGCCATAGCCTTTCATATACCATAGTACTGCCATGTTATAGAAATACGCATTTTTCTGTTCTCTGGGTTTTACCTGATAAATATAATCGCGTATGAACTGTTCTGCCCAGTCAATGTAGTTATCCCGCACAGCGGTTGCCACAATGTTTGTGTATGTGTGGGCGGTCATCTTGCCGTCTTCTTTTAATAAGACCCCGAACTGGAGCATGTCTTCAGTCAGTTTAAAACTGACTGACCCCATTTCCTTTACTCCTTGCGACTGCCAACGCTTTGTCTGGTTATATAGCTCAATAAATAGGTTATTAAATATATCCTTTTGCAGCCTGTCTTTATAACAAAAGAGTAAATCACGTATTTTTAATATAAGTGTTGGATCAGGCTTACTTTTGTATATGTGGAAAAAAGAGCCATAGACATTGATAAAGGCGTTATCTTTATATCGCTCCCCTCTTCCCGAGACGTGATCAATAATTGATTCAATGAACTTGTATTCGTGATCAATATTGACGTGGCGCATGGTATCGGTAATGTATGAGTATTCTTTTAGTAAGGCAATAAGAAAGAAATGAATCATCGCATCAATTTCCTCCTGAATATCATTATATACTTCATTTCTTTTGCTTATGATCAAATCTTCTGATTGCCGGCGGAGGTTTAAAAGCTGATACTTGTTCAGATAATATGTTTCATCCTGCACTTGCTGATCTTGTAAATATTTAAAAGCATCGTTGAACTCATTTTCAAGCATATTTCCAAATCCCTTTTCAAGTAAAGCTGATATCTTATTTTTGTTAATATCGAAAGAGGAGGCATTATATTTTTCAACTGCCAAAAATGTTTTCACAAGCTTTAGAAGATGCGTGCACCGGTCTCTCAGCTTGGCATCGTTATATGGTTCATCAGGATATATGCTTTGAAATATTGCTTCTTTAGTAAATTGAGCATCCCTAAACAATGGATAGTATGGCTTTAAAAACTCAAACAAGCTGATATTACAGTGGCTGTCATTATAATAAGGCGAGTGCAGGAATTTACCGAGCCGTGAAAACTCAGGCTTACTTAAAGCGGCAAGCATAGTAAATAATTTTGTCTGTTTCATATTGATTTTCTGATTAATGGCAACATTTTACGTAAAATTACTTCCTATTTCCGTAATTATCCATACCTTTAGATTATTTCATTACCCGGTGGCAACATGCCCTTTAATTTGTCTTTGGCAAATTAAAAAAATAAGCGATATACTTGCTACAATCTTTGAAAAGCCAGATGTTGAAGATATATCAAACCCGCTTACATACAAAATAAAAGAAAAGGAGTAATAATATGGCATTAATGAAGTTTTCATGCCAGAATTTTAATCAGCAAAATCCTGCGGCTTGCCCGTTTGAAATAGTTGAGGATGAGACAGTCATTGTGAATGATGCGATCACTCATGAGCTTGAGGAGCATGGCTATCAGGATTCGCCGGAATTGAGGCAAAGAATCCAGGATTCATTGGTTCCCGTCCCTGACTGACACATTGTATATATTTGCAAGTTTGAAGTCTGAAAAGTGACTATTGGGCTCAAACGTATCACCTGCTTTATTAAATAACTAATTATATCAACTAAACAAATCTAAACATATGCCGGAAGCGATAGATTACTACATATATGAAGTGCTCTATAGCTCCACAAATAAAAAACATATCGAAAAAGTAAAAACAACGACAAGCTTGTACCGAAAGGACGGCACTGAAAAAACAAGAAGTGAAGTGGTAAATGATTTAAGCCGTTTCGGGAAAGTCATTTACAGTGCACCGCCGAACAATGGCGGCTTGAAAAAAGGCGCTCGCGTAATAACTGAGTATTTAATCGGTATATATTACATTAAAACAGTGCGAGATAAGACAACGCAGGATAATCTTGATGAGTTGTGAGAGTGGCTAACTATATTCGAACTATAGTTGTAGCAATAATACTATCTACCATTTTTCTCATATCGTGTAAAGACGATCCTGATTCTGCAGGTGATTGTGCGCCTGAAAACAGAACAGGGACAGTCTGCAAAGATGGAACAACTTCAAATGCCACTGGGTCAGGAGCTTGCTCTGGCCATGGTGGAGTTGATTATTGGATTTGCAAATAGAAATTAAAAAAATACTAAAATTTATCTATTAATACTAACTCGAAATTGCATAAACTTTAACAGTTTCAAGGAGGATAAAATGGCGGCAATGTTGAAATTAACAGATTTAAGGCAATTTTATTTCATAGGATTTGATTTAGAAAAAGCACCTGAAGGCGCACATGAAAAGATCGTTGATGAAATAAAGGATAAATTTAAAGACAATGCCCGATGGATATTAGATACCACCTGGATTTTTACAGGTTTCGGTTTTACATCAAACAAGTTATTTGATGCTATAGAAAAGATTTTAAAGAAACATTTATCAAGAAATTCCGAATATTATTTAGTGGTATGGAAACTTAGCAAAGATGAAACGAGAGGAAGTTTGAGACCAGCCGACACAAGATGGGTAAAGCGAAAATTTGGACTCTCTTAACAAGTCTATTGTTATTAATACTAATACGCATTTTTTATACCTCAAATACAAAAAAGACTGTTTCTTGAGAAATGAAATGTTTTTTTAACTGTGTATTAAATTATTATCACGATTATAAATATAGAACTATTTTATAGAAACAAATTAATTCTTTAAACATATTGACTTATAAAAAGAATTTGCACTCTGAAAAACAGATCATATTTCAAGAATTTATTTTAGCTATTTAGATATAGTCATGATAGCAATAAAGAATGTTGAAAATAGTTATTTTTTTGAATATATAAAAAATATAAGGTCCATCACAAATAAACTTTTAATTTTGATTTTATTTATTTCATTTTTTTATTTTATCTTTTTCTATTATAGACCAATCCAAATTTCTAATGAAATGAATAGATATAAAGGTTACAAAACCGATCTTGAGTTAATATTGCCACAATTCATTAATCTTTCTTCATACTATTATCAACTAAAAAATGATAATGATTTACGAAATTATAATAGTTTTGTAACGAATTTATTAAAATTTGATCAAAGGATTATACCAACATTAAAAACTACATATAAGGGGACTAATAAATATTCCTTTGTTGATTCATTATATAATATAATAAAACTATGCGATGAAATTAACTATTCATTTGAGAAGAGTGACAATGTTGTATCAGACACATCAGTAGATTTAGAAATATTAAGTAAACTAGAGAAGATATTACTTATGTTTCAAAATCTTTATTTGGTCCCCGATGATGAGATTTTAGTCCAGGAACTAAGTATTTTGGATAGAAAAGATGCTAAAGATTTATACTCTGATAATGGTTTTATATTGAGCAATTCTTTGACACAGTCTTTTTTACCACTAAAGGATATTTTCCAAAGATATACGCCAATTAATAAAGACCTTATTCAAGCTTCACCAGATAATGGGATAGAAGGATACAAGACAATAGCTAATAACACATTTCCCCCCTTTCAAGTCAGACATATATCAGATTTATATCGTTTAAAAGATTTTCTTGAAAATCTAATCATCGATGATTACAAGGATATTTATTCTAAAAAAATATTTGTTCCATTGTTTAGCGTTCCTGTTGAAAGTTTTCTAAGTGATACTATTTTGCCAATTTTAGTAGTATTAATTATTGCGGTTATTTTTTTTAATACCAAGAATGAAATAATTTTTAAAAACCAAAAAAACAATACAAATCCAAGCACAACAATTGAATTTCTTAAGTTCCGCTCAACAATTGATTTAATTTGTCTAGATATTGATAAAATTATAAATAATAAATCCTTTATTAGAGTTGTAGAGTTAACAATTCTAAGGACATCAAGATATTTTATGATTGCATATTGGTGCATCATCTTATTGCTGATTTGCCTAACCAGTTTGTATATAATTGATAAGAATGGAGGAAAGGACAGTATTATTTTATTTTGTCTACCAATAATCACAATAGAAACATTTGTTGTAATTTTACTAGAAATTGTTAATATAAAAAATAATAAAACAAGTTATAGCCATGAAGAAAAATAAGTTAGTGAGATATAAAAATATTAGGTTGCTTTTGAAACACATTATCGGCATTGCTTTACTTATAATGTTACTTACATTAAATGCTTGTTCAAAGAAAACAACAAATTATAAGGTAACGCTAAAAATTTGGCAAACTGAGACGGATAAAGAAGCCGTTGCGGAATTAAAGAATATTGGAGAGGAGTTCAAAAAAAATATAAAAATTAGCTACCCGAATTATGATTTAGATATTGATATTCAATCAATTCCATGGAACTCTATTTCTCAAAAAATAACCTTGGCTTTAAGTAATCAAACAGAACCGGATATTGCTCATTTGGAACCGTTTATGTTTAGTTCAATTCTAAACAAAGGATATTTATTGCCCCTTGATAGCTTAATTGAAGCTATAGAAATCGAAAATAAGGATACAATATTTGAAAGTGTAAAAAATCTTCAACTATTCGAAGGTAAAAAATATGGTATAGCACATGCAATTGGAATAACCGGATATTCTTATAGAAAAGATATCATGATGAAATTGGGCATTGATTCATTACCGAAAACTTGGGCTCAATTCATTGTATTTACTAAGAAAATGGTTCAAGGTAGTGATAACAAATTAAAAGTAATTCTGCCAGGGGCAGATCAATTTTTTATTGACCAATGGTTCTCTGAACTACTTGTTAATAATGGTGGTAAGTTATTTGAACCTGTTTCATACGAACCATTATTAAATAGCAAAGAATCAATAGAAACATTCCAATTTATCAAGGAATTAGCCGAATACATAGATCCGGGGTGGTCTAATCAGTCTTATTTAGATCAGTTCAATAGGCTTGGCAGAAATGAAGTTAGTATTGTACCAGTAACATACTTAAGGGCTGTTAAATCAATCGAGAACATAGTAAACAATCAAAGAGAATTGTCTTCAATTGAAGCTACACCAAATGTTTTTGGGTTAATGGAACAGCCGGTAGGACCATCATATAACGGGAAATCAATTTCGACCATAGATTGTGAACCTTTTGTAATTTTTAGGAGTACTGAAAAAAAGAATGTTGGCGATTTAACAAATAGATTTTTTTCGGAGGAATTTTTAAAGTTTTTTTATTTAAAAAGGAATTATTTGGAATTTACCAAAAAGGTACCAATTCATTTAACTCCTATTTTTAAAAATATGGCAAATGATGAAAACTACACGCAAACGCCGTTGTACCAAAGATGGAAACCTTGGGCGGAACAAGTTAACACTTTTCTATTTGACACACTACGGGTTCGGCCTATCTTAATGCCGGATATTAGCGAAGCAGGAAAAAAAATTCCTTTTCTGTTGGAATTTCAGGCAAGTAGGATTATCTCGGAAGCAATAACTGTCATTATTAATAATAAAAACGCTGATCCAATAAAGATAGCAAATATTGCTCAAGAGAAAACAATGAAATTATTGAAGGATTTGAATTATTTAAAATGAAATTTTTGCAGTATTTGAAAAACCTATCAAAGTTTCTAATTTGTTTTATACCTCCAATCGTATTAATTATTATTCTTATATTCATTCCCACATTATTTACTCTAGTTATGTGTTTTGAAAACTATGGAAATAGCATTAGAATTATTCTTGGTAAATTAGAAGATCGTAATTTTGTAAATTCCATCTATAACTCATTTTTATATACCTTATGCACTGTCACACTGCAAATAATTTTAGGGTATTTGACAGCTCTTTTAATGTTTTTTATTCCCAAAAATCGTTTTTCAATATTCATTTGGATAATATTTTTCTTACCATATGCGGTTCCTTCCACTGTGGCAGTAATTTCATGGAGTATGAGCTTGCGTGAAGAAGGTTTTATATCATACGTTTTAAAATATTTTTTTAACATAGATAATTATTCATGGTTTAAAGAATACTTACTTTTAAGCACTATTATTGTTTCTGTTTGGCAATTTTATCCTTTTGTTTATATTGGCTTGCTCACAAGTTTAAGAAAAATACCACATAATCTTCTACGAAGTTCGGAAATAGATGGAGCAAGATTTTATCAAAAAATTAAATACATAATATTTCCACAAACAAAGAAAACCCTTATTTCGATAATAGTTTTAAGAATTTTATTAATGTTCACCAAGTTTGACACTCCTTATTTAATGGGAATCAACAACAAATCTAATGAATTAACCCTATTACCAACATATATCTATTCTTTGATTAATATAAGTGGTATCAACACAATCAGCGCTTCTGCAGCAATGTATTTTCCTTTAATACTAGTAATGTTGTTTACATCAATATTTATATTATTACGAATAAAGAAATTAGTGAATAATTAAAGTAAATGAAACGAATCTTTATACTCATAATATTAATAAGCCTTTTGTTTTTTAGTTTATTCCCTTATGGCGTCTTATTTATAGCATCCTGCTCCAGTATTCCTGTTGATAAAGGACTACATTCTATATCTATTTCAGAATTAACAATAATTAATTTTCAACATGTGTTTACCAATGAATTTAACATTTTATTATGTAATACGCTTAGAGTAAGTTTAACTACTACTTTTATAATTATAATATTCTCAATTTTGCTATCCTATTCAATAACTAGATTTAATTTTAAGTATAAGGTGTATATAGAATACATCTTAATCAGCTGTTATTTGATACCTCCTATATTATTAATCATTCCATATTCAAGGCTCCTATTAGCTTTTAACTTATTAAATAGTTTAACAGGTTTAGTGTTAACTAATACTGCATTCTGTTTTCCTGTTTGTGCGTGGTTCATGATAAGATATTTTGAATCGATATCAACAGACTTGGATAAAAGCGGAGCCTTAGATGGTGCGTCAACTTTTAAAATCTTGTGGAATATATTAATTCCTCAAGCTAAGACTGGAATAATTGCGATTTCTGTATTGTCATTTATTTTATCATGGAACGATATTTCATTCTCATTTTTTTTCAGTGATAATATCGAATTTAAGACATTTGCTGATGGGCTTGAACAATTTAGGATATCTGATCCTACTTATACCAATATGCCTTCGTTTGCGGCTTCGAGCTTTATAGTGGTTACTATAGCTATCTTATTATTTGGATTGCTCGAGTATTCGATCGACAAAAAATTTAATAAAATATAACCTAATGAAAAAAAATCCCATACTTGAATTAGAAAACATTCATGTTGAATATTTTGATGAATCTGATAAAAGATACTTTACTATTTTGGATAAATTTAACTTGAGTGTTAACTCGGGGGAGTTCGTTGCCATAATTGGTGATTCAGGTGCTGGTAAAACCACACTTTTAGATTTTATTGCAGGATTTATCAAAACTACAAATGAATCTAAAAATAACTTTATTTATAAAATAATACTTAAATTGGAAATGAGTTATAAAGCTACTGGGACAGTGAAAATTAGTGGTGATGATGTTTCAAGTGTTGAACCGATGGATAGGAACGTCGGCTTGGTTATGCAGAATTTCAGTTTGTATGACCATTATAATGTTAAAGATAATTTAGCCTTTCCCTTAAAAATGAAAGGAATAAATAAAAAAGAAATTTTACGAGATGTCAATTCTGTTGCCGAAAAACTCGGTATTTTGAGATTATTAAATAATAAAATAAGTGAAATTTCTGGAGGGGAAAGACAACGAGTTGCAATTGGTAAATTACTTTTAAAAAAACCAAAGATAGCACTATTCGATGAAGCTTTTTCAAATTTAGACTTTAAATTACGGCAAGTTTTAAGAAAGAATGTAATTGAGAATTATCTTTCTAACGAAAATGCATTAGATACAGGTGAGCGTGCAGTGTTATATGTAACACATGACTTAATGGATTTTTTTATAGCAGATAAAATAGTGATTTTTAAAAAAAATAAAGTTACAAGAAAAAGTGATTATGAAATATTATATAGCGATAAAGACAAAAAAGCTTGGCAAAAGTTAGAGCATTCTGGATTATATAAAATACAATTAAATGAATTTGAACAATTATTTAATAACTATAAACCATAACATTTAAAAAAATGAAAAACTATTTTGGACATAAAATTTATTCTCCTTTTGAAATTCTAAAAGAGGAAAAAATCAGAGCACCAATTATTAAAGCCATTGATAGAATTTTCAAAGAGTTATGCATTCAAGATAATATTAAGGAAAGTATACTAAATGATTTGTTCAATATGAAAAATAAAATAAATGAAAGCCAATATGAAAATTATTTAAGAAAGATTATAAAATGCGAAATAAAGAAATCAAACCTTAAGAAAGCTTTTGTTAACAGGGCTAAAATTATTGCAAGGCAAGTATCTCCTTTTATAATAGGAGATTCAATAATTGATATTGGCTGCGGTGATGGCTTAGTTAATCGGTATCTTAATAAAAAAGTTGAGAAGATTCATCTGATTGATATTTTTAAATATGTGGAAAAGAATTTACCTTATAAATTTTCATTGTATAAGGAAAATAGTAGCTTCCCACAGGTTCCTAATGCAGATACCACTTTTTTATTGACAGTCTTGCATCATTCAAAAAAACCTTTACACTTAATAAAAGAAACTAGCATTAAAACTAATTGTCGAACAATTATTATTGAATCAATATATGGGTCAACCCGCAACCCTCACAAAAGCAGCGAGGAGCTAAATGCACTTAATATAGTTCAACAACGTAAGTACGCATCTTTTATAGACTGGTTTTATAATAGAGTCTTACATAGTAACGTGCAAGTACCTTATAACTTTCAAAAACCAGAGGTTTGGGAAACTATTTTTCAAAAGCAAGGATATGCCATTCATAAAAGTATCGATTTGGGAATTGATCAAAACATAGTACCGGAAAGACACTTTTTATTTGTATTAGATAAAACATAATTACTTAATTTTTAAAGTCGCCTTTCAAGTTTAAATTACTTAAACTGTCATAGAACAATTTCACAGCTTTCGGCCAGTCCCTATTATCGGGATCATCTTTCTTAAATACATTTACTGCATTTGTTTCTTTGCTGTATATTTTTTCCAGGGCAAACTTCCATAGCCCACTGACATAAAACATACTGCATGGCAGTTGTCTTGAATCATGTTCGTGGAACAGATTAAGGACTGTATGGATAAGGATGAGTTGGTCATTTACAGCAAGGGGCGGACCTTTTTTCTCTAACTCATAACCAATATCTTTAGCCGCATCTGGGAACCAGTTTCCTCCCTGCACAACGCCATATAAATTAAAGCAAATTTTTTCTGCCAAACGCTCGGTCCGCTTACTGTGAAAGCTCTCTGGGTTTTGCGCATCTTCAAGTTCATATAACCTAAGCCGGACTAAATCCCACATGGTTGCAAAATTTCTTATTCTAGATCCACTTACTTTCCCCTCATGGTAAAGAGTGTTTATCTCATAATCTGTATGGTCGAAATGTCTTTTTAAAAACAGCCGTTTTATCCCTTCGGTTTCTCTATTCTTTTCAACCATCTCGGCAATTTCCGGTCGTTTTGCAAAATATTCTTCTTCTGACTCAATGTTTAGCTCTTTGATATGGAGGACAAACTTCTTAGACTTATCGTCGAGGTGCTCAAATATTGGTATGCCTTCCAATGTTTTGGGGAGCTCATTTTTTATTTCTTTTTCTTTTGTGCTGTTAAACAATTTAGGTATTTGTTCAAACATATAAGAAAAATTATATTTTTTACTGAAGAAGTATAGGTGTAGATATATGGTATAACAAGCATTACTAGTCGGTATTATTATAGCATTTAAGATAGAAACATAGCAAGGGTTTGCAAATATTGTCTCTTAATTGCATTTAAGAGTTTACTCTCAAAATAGGTCATTTATATGGAGAAATTTATTAATGTTAGATATGTTTGTGCAAGAGAAAATGCAATATGTAATAAAAAAAATATTAGATTCTTATAACTTAACTATGTTTTTATTTACATTTTTACTATTACTATAAATATAATTTTAACAGTTAGGTTGTAACTAAAAGAAGAGTATACTATTCCTTTCATGGTTATTCATTTGAAACATAATTGTACCGTATTGGTGATGCTAACAGTTATGTTGATACTTTGAACGTTGATAAAATTGCAAAATCTTTATATTCTTGGTAATAATACCCTGACGAAATACCAACAAAAAGAGCATATGAGGATTCTGATTTTGTTGGTTACTATATGAATGTTATAGTTGAATATCATAGGTATCATAAATCGTAGAAATGCTAATTTTACTCAAAAAGATATCTTAAATAAAATCAAGTTATCCTTCGGTATTGATTGGTTAATTTTAAGATTTAAATCTTCAAATTTTCAGACATATGAACACTTCCATGTGGTAATTAACAAAAAGAACTTTTTTTCTTTGATTGTTTCAAAGAAAATCATAATATTGAGATAGCATTCACCTGTTATGGTAAGAAGTTCTTTGAAGCTTTTTCTAATGGGAAGATTTTGGAAGTTACAAAAATACAACGTTTGATATAATTTCTTTTAATTTCAATCTATTATCCATACATACATTTGCAAACGAATTACAGGAATTGATCATAAATATACATATTGTGTCAATTTTTACTATTTATTTCCGCTATGATTTGGCTACAGTTTACATTACTATTAGTAGAAAATGTAATCTTGTATAGAATTTAAGGAAATGCTAACTTGTAATAATATTTAATACTTAACAATTTCAGCGTGCCCAGACATTGAATGGCATTCTAAAGGTCAGGAGTTTGTCCTCTTTGTCTCTATTTTTGTCATTATTACTAATAAATTGATGTAATAAATAAAATACCTAGATTGACTCCCAATTTTAATCTCAATAAATAAGAAAACTAAAGTTAAATTGCATTATATAATACTCAGATTTTCGTCAGGAAAATCGTGTAAAGAAATATATTCCATATTCTTAAAAAATGTATGTTTAGCCTCTTTTAAGAAATCCTCATCTTGTTCTCTGACAATTCCTTCTATCAAAATATAATCAAACGAACGACCTGTTGCCGAATGAAGATTCTCAGTAGCAATCCCTATTACCCTATTAATATCTTTATGTAAGTCATATATGGTAGTGGAGAATATTTGAAGTTCTTCAAGTCTTTTTTCTCTATTATGCCTTGAGCATAAAAAGAAAAACATAGTTTTTTTATCTTTTGAAGCTATGGAAAAATAGTTGTAACCCAATTTACTTGTGTCCGAAAGTTCCAGTTTTTCCCAAAGCTTTTTACAGATTGCTCTCCTCAATAAAAGCCGGATTCGATTTAAACTTCGGCTAATTTCAACTCTATCGGGGTCGGAGACATTACCTATTTTTGCAACATAGGATGGAGCAAGTTGAGAAACTATCGGATCATGATTGTAAAGCTCTTTTAAAACCTTCTGAAAAAGTTCGGTTTGACCATCTTCATAAACCTTACCAGAAAACTTTTTTTTATAATTAATAGTAAGTTCACACCATTTGTTATTAAAATCTCCTCTAATTATAGAATATGAAAATGTACTTTTATGCATTAAATAATAAGCATATACATTTTTTTCATCTCCTAATAATGGTCTGGCCCATTTAGGTATTTTCGCTCTCTCCTCTAAATAAGAAATCAAATCTGGCAGAGTTTTAAGATTTTGGCATAGCAAAATGAAATCACTGTAAGTCAGATAATGAATTGGAACATTCATTTTTGTTCTGCTATCAAATTTATCATCCAACAAAAAAGGTACTGAATCAAAATCTATTACTACAATTCCATGTTTAGCATGTAATTGATCCTTGTTAAATCTAATCTCTCCTCTTACAGTATTTGAGCAACTAATGTCCGATAAAGACATATATTTAATTGCTCCTTTAACCTGACTTTCTGCTTTAGTCAGTTGTTTTATAGCCCATCGCTTTTGATCTCTATTTTCATTTGCTTTAGTTAAATCCTGTACTTTTAATTGTAACAAGATTGCTGATGGTTCATCTTCGATCAAGATATCACATAGTTCTCTTTTTTTCTCATGCAATATAATTGGCCTTAAATGTACAAAATCCTGAAGCAAAGGCTCTGATAACAATTTTGATAATATTTCTTCTATATGGTTGCCAAAATTCATAAATATATTTAACTAATTGTAAAAAATAATTTATTTGGAAGAATTTATTTAATTATTTCTTCCAATTCCCAAAACGCTTTACTACCTTGTGAAATAAGCTTATTGATTAAATCTATTGTTTGTTGTTTTACCAGTTCTGTTCCAGATTTATAAATAATTTTTAAGGAAGTATTTATTTCCTTGTTAAAGTAAAGCGGTCGGTGACGGTTTGGATTAATCTTTCCCTTACAATCAAGTAAATAGTAACTTATTGCAACAAGTGTTTTTGAACCATTAACTTTGGCAAATGCCGGTAGTCTTCGTACAAAGCCATAATCCCAGCCCATTCTTCCGCCGGATTTTTTAAGGGTCTTTGTAATATTTTCTAATAGTATATTGTCATCAATAACTTCTTTTTTAGGGTTAACCCAAAAATCAAAACCTGATAGGATCTCTTCATCCGTAACATTTTCAAGACGCCAGTTCCAGAAGTCTAGAAGCTTTTTTTTACTTACCTTCTTTTTCTCTAACCATCCTTCAGTAATATGGTTTTTATTAAGACAGCTTTTCCCAATGTATGAGATAAACTCCCTGTGCCGAGTTACGTTTTTCTGCTCCCAAAAATATATGAACAACTCATCTGTAATCTCAAGATTTGAAAATGCAAACGCTAAAGCAATATGGCTAGCTAGTAATTCGTCAAAGCTTGGATAAAAACTGCTAGTGTTATTATTGTCATGTTCATCAGTCGTTACATCTATTGCCTGGCGATAATACAGATCCATGTGTTCATATATATCAATATACAAATTTGCTGATAAGTATCCGGAAAAGGCAGCTATAAACTTATTTATGTTGTCAAGTGGAAAAATGTGAGGCAGTAGTTCAACAACATAACTGTTGTCTTTATAAAAAAACGTTGATAAATATCTGCCGATACAAAACCGGACTGCCAAAGATATATCTAATAAAGCTTGATTGAAAAGAGATTTGATTTTATCTGTTAAGACTTTGTGCTTAAAAGTAAACTCTACCAAAGCCTCGAAAGCGCAGCTTCTGACTGAATTAATGGCTATACCATGTAATTTCTGCGGTGATTGATTCTCTTCTTCCGCTAAAGGGCTATGAGAAAATGAAAACCAGTACGATATAAGGCTGATAATAGTGTCACTGTCAGATTTTATAATTTCCTTGCCAGTAGTCTTCTCTTGCAGTATGTAAATCACAATTTTAATGCAAATTTTATTTATCTCAGTCCAAAGCGATGGTATGTACGTATCATGTCGTTCTTGCTCAGGGATGTTTAAAAACTCGTTATGACTCACTAATTCTTTAAAGAAAGAAAATATTAGTTTTGCGTCACGTACATTTAGGGGCTTTTCATCACGAAACAATTCTTCTACTCCTCGTAGTACGGCATTTAAGTACAAAATATCAATATCAGCTACATTGAGAAATTCTATTATGTTTTGTAAGTAATCATCCAAGCGTAATTTTATATCAGATGTAAGAGCATAACTCATGCCTTCAGCTCCGCGAGGGTTTAGATGATCATCATATTTGTATTTTTCTTTGAGTATCTCTGGCTTCCATTCCGTTTTCAAGTTTTGTATTATTTCGGGAACAGTATATACTGCTAAATTCTCAGGAGATTGGTATGATACAGTACCAACCCTTATATCTCGTAAAGGAGGTTTTGGGACATAGTTTTTATCGCATAATCTGCCAAATACCGTTTCAACTTTATTTTCATCTTCCGCTGATAAACAGGAAGCAATGCAAGATAGTATTTCCCAAGCGATGTCTTTATACCACCCTTTATCAGGATTGGCTTTAATTATGTTTGAATAATAAGAAAATATATTTTGGACAAACAACTTTTGGTCTTCATAAGATAAATTTGTGAAGCTACATTTTAGTAGTTTTTGGTATTCAGTGTCACCACCTAAGTCAAACGCTTCACTCGATTCAAATATATAAAATAAAGTACCTCTGAGTTTGCTATGTAAATAATTCGGGCATTGAGCCAAAGCAAACAACTTAATACGCCACGACAAGCGGGCAGAGGGAAGACTTTCAATTATTCCAAATATTTCCTCAGCCTTTGAAAGACTTGTTATGCTGCTAAACAATCGCTCTAAAATCCGCTTCAGTGTTGCAATGAATGCATAAAGATCCTTCTTATGGTTTCTGCTTTTTGTAATTCTACCTAAATCTATAGAAAAAATATCAATATCGTAAAAGGAGTGTATGTCTGAGAAAACAAACGTATCTATATTACTGGGTTTACCTAATAGTAATATATTAGCCATACAGGAACACAAAGTTTCAAATGCCTCATCAATATAGTTTTCCCCAATATTTGATACTGCGTTGAAAATATCAGAATCTAGCATGTGGCTGATAACAAAAGGCGATTTCAGTTCATATGGAGACTTTTTCTGTTGGTAAACCTCTTTTGAAATAGTTGTAAACATTGCATGAGCTAGTGTTAACAACAAAGTGGGCTCTTGATGCGAAACTGTTTTATTTACAATATCAGTAAAATCGTAACCGCTTATTTGAAATCCTCTCGTCAAGCTAAACCACTCTTCAGTACTCATTTTTTCTATTAAAACTTTTATACAGTGTGCCGGCAAATCTCCCATAATCCAGATAATATGAAAGACAATGATGCTGTTCTTTTGCGAAACTGGTATGGATTGAATAATTTTTGTTACCGTATCTGGTTCCTGTTTAGCCATTCTTCTTAAATAATCAAGCTCGCAACTATCATTATATTGTCTTTTCTCGTCAGCAGATATTTTCTTTAAGTGAGCGAAAAAGGAGTGCGTCCATAGCCAGTGAAGCCATGAATTGTCGATTTTTAAAAAGAAGTAGGATTTGGCATCATAGCTATTATTAATAATGATTCTAATAGCTTTTTCATTTTTGCAATTATCTTTTATGTACTTGTCTATTTTTTTGTGAATATCGATTGCAGTTAACTCCATCAATTTCAAGTAAACTTTATATAGACGGATTGCCTCAAAATAAGTATTATCATCCAGATTGTCAGCTGAAACTATAAATCCATCAGCCAGCTTGTAAGTCCTTTCAGATCTATTATAGTTACCTGAAAAATGGTGAGCTATATCAGTAAATAATTTGTATAATTCGCTTAAATAGTGTTTATATTTTTGTACTTCTTCTTTGGTATGGCTTTTATTGAAATATTCAGTTAACACTTCTTGCAATTTCTTATTATTTGCTTTAGGAAGAGCATACAATATTTCCCTAAATGAATTAGCTGACTGCGACATCCAGTCAGGATTTGATTTTCGATTTTCATCTGATAAAGCAGCAACACCACCTGAATAAATTTGAGAAAACAGTTTATGAGAGTTATGCAAACTTTGTATCTTTATTGAATCAAGCTTTGACAATAGCTCATAGTCGATTAAATCTGAGATCTCAATATTAGAGTTTAATTTATTATCGACTTTTAATACTCTATGCTTCTGCTTCATAAGAGAATATACTAACTATTTTTAAGGCACAATATGACAAAATTAACTACAAAAGAATACACGTATAAAATATCTTTCTATAATTTTGATTATTTTTGTTCAAAATGGCTGAAAGACATCATTATATATCAAGGTTTTATTTGAATTATTTTTCTCCGGCAAAACATCCGGGCAAGGTCTGGGTTTACACTGGTAAGCGTCCTGCGCTGCAGTCTATTAAAAGGTACGTTGCAAATATTGAAAATTTTTACACCATAAGCACTGAAAAAGGGGATTCTAATATAATCGAAAAAGAATTAAGTAAACTTGAAACACATACAGGAAGGATCATTAAGAAATTACATGGAAATGATTTCAATTTAACAAAAGATGAGTTGGAAACAATGGTTACATTTATATCTTATTTACGGGCTAGGACACCTGCTCTAAGAGACTCTGTTAACTCATCAATTACTATGGAACGTACGGCAATGTTAAGAATGATTGCAAGTGATGAAGCTTTATTTAAAAAAGAAATGGGTGAAAATAATGAAATAACCTTTAAAGAATTTAAAGACCATGTATTTCAAAACCTTGAAAGCATGGACATGAATATGAATAGCCATGAGGCTACGAACGTTATGACTTTTGCTGCCGAAGAAATAAAAAAGATGTTATCGGAAATGAAGTGGAATTTTTTCGTAGCCCCTAATAATTTTAACTATGTTACGTCAGATAATCCTGTCTTTCCATTTATGAATAATTGGAAAATGCCTTATCAACCTGGTTTTGCTTTTAAGGACGTTGAAGTATATTTTCCTGTAACTCCAAAGATCAGCATGCTGGGTACATATATGGATGTGAGTGTTTCTAAGGTTGTTACAGGTGATACAGTTAATGTCATTAACAGTCGGATAATAAATAACCGTTATGAGTATATGTATTCAAATATGAATGAAGAAGAATTCTCCGCCCAATGCGATTTAACAATAAATAAGTTATTTTGACTTATCATATTTTATACCAAAAAAGTTTTATCAAAGCCAATAGATAAGAAGTTACAGGATTTATTCGAAAATTTCTTTTTCTATATAAATAATAAAGAAGGAAAAGGTAAAATTGTCGTCGGCACACATTTGCCGGGTGTTCACTACACTATTTATTTTAATGGCCGGTCAGAATATTATGATATTCATAAAACATACCCAAATAATAAACATATTACCCTGTTCAAAATTAAAAAGGTAGATGCCGACTTTATAATCTCACGCCTAAAAATAGCGGTCCCAGTTTTGATTCTACAAGATTTTCTTAAAAAGAAAGTTCGTTTATCGGAAATGAAAAAAGAAAATTTTAACGTACTTCCAATGAATGATAAGATAAAAGAGGATAATGTTTATAAAGTTATCAATCTAAGAAAATTTAAATTAAAAAGCACGATATTCGATAAAAAATATTTTAAGAAAATTATATCTGCCAAGAAAATAGGTTATTCAAAATCTCAAATGTTTCTGATGCTTGATAAAAAGCAAAAAATTCTAGGTTTCGTATTAAGTGCTGCATCAATAAACCCAAAAGAGTATTTTATAGTTCAAAGAAAAAATATTAATGAATTTTTCAGCCATTGTTTAGCTGTAATTCTATATACAATTAAAACTATGGATATGGAGCATAAAATTAAAACTCGCAATACAATAATGAATTTTATTAATGAGATAAAAATTTAATGAAAATATAATATATTGAAAAAATTGTATATTGTATTATACTCCTCTTTAATCAGAAATTCCACAAGATTTTCAATATAGAATGTACTTAAACTATTATTCAAACACGAAAGGAATGAATTTAATAGAACTATGATCTGATATTCTTTTTTACAAACACCCCTCATTTAATAGCTAATAGGAAAAAATAAAAATATTTTGTCACCAGCTTGTCACCAGAAAATAGTAAAGGCACTCAGATTTTACCCTAAGTGCCTTATTTATTTCAGCGGAACCGACGAGACTCGAACTCGCGACCTCCTGAGTGACAGTCAGTTTTCTTATTCTATCCCAAATTTACTAGAAAACCATTTTTGGTCATTCGGTCTCATATTTTGCCAATAGTTAGAGAAATTAATTTTCCATACTGTAATATAGAATATACCTTTCCCAATATGTTTTTTTATTATAGAACGAATAACATTATATAAATCCTGGCTAGAACGTGATTCTGCTTTAATAATCCAGGTTGTATCTAAAATCCTTCTTGCATCATCGTTCTTTTTATACTTTTCTTTTATATCCGCGATGATTGCCTCATGTGCCCCAGCCGGATAGTCAGATAAATCAAATCCCACTAAAAATCCATTGGGTTGGTTTAATATAGACATTTTTTTCTCCTTATAGTATTTACTAACAAATTATTATGAATAATTGAAAAAATATTAAAAATCTTGTAATAAAAATATATAAAACCTTTTGTTTTGACTGTTACTGAGATGTGATAACAAAACTTCACTCCCGTTTAGTTGATAACTTAGGTTACATTCATTAATGAGATGCTCCAAGAAACATGAATGAATTTTACAAATCTCTTTCACTGATTTAAATAGGTTTTGTTTTTCCAGAACACGTCTATTTTTTTGAATAAAGCGAATTATTTTTATAATAATCGAAGCATAAATATCAGAGTCAATTTCGTTATCATTTGAATAAGTTTCGTGACAGTAATCGGAAATTATCTTATAGGGGAATTGCTCGTTTTCATAACCATTTAAGCTATATAGCTCAAAAACATTCGCTTTCGATTTATTATACCGAACGTAAATTTCTTTTTGGTCGCGTAAAAAATTTTTCACTGTATATTTTTTCATGGTCTTTAGAAATAAAAATACATCGGTGGTAAATACCACCGATGTATACTGTATTGAATTATTTTATAAGGATCATCTTTTTCGTACTCGTCAAAAGTCCGGCTTCGAGCTTATAAAAATACACGCCGCTCGCCAAATTGGAACCGTCGAATCTGACACTGTAGTTTCCTGTTTCTTTAAATTCATTATTTATTAATCCCGCGACTTCTTCTCCGAGCATATTATAAATCTTCAGTGACACAAACGAAGAAAACGGAATTGAGAATTTTATATCAGTTGATGGATTGAATGGATTAGGATAATTTTGCGATAATGAGAATGTAACCGGTTCGTTGTTTTCTTCATTATATGTAAAATTATCGCCACCTGGTCTTTGCCACAAATATACCGGCAATCCTACAAAGTCAGAATATACAGATACTGTATTATGCACATCGACCGCTTTAATTTTGTATCTCAGGCGGTAATCCAACGTCGGCAGACCTGGTATACCGCATTGAATATAAGCATCATAATCGGTAAATACGGCTGGTGAATCAGCATGTATCATTATATCTGCAATTTGACTGTATTGAGTCGGGACATTGCTTATGCTTTCTTCGGCTCTATATATTAAGTACCGCTTGACATCGCCTAACGGTTCTTGTATCTGAATCATATCAGGTTCCATATTATGATTCCATGTCAACACGGGAAACGTTTTATGGTCTATACAGTCTGACATAGAAAGGGTTAAACCCATAGGTCTGGATGGAGGTGTTAAATGTAGAATGGAATCTTCAGAAAAGCCACCTTCTCCGACCTTATAAATCTTGAGATTAGCAGTATTGCCGTTTTGTGATTCTAAGTATACAAATATTCCCGTTGAATCATCAGATCTGTTTTTTGTATTGGGACTCGAATACGGGCTAAATACTTCATTGTATCCTACTTTCCAGGCGTCCCACCTGTCACCCATACAGTCTCTTGAGCATCTGTCATCTTCGTCATTTGTAAATACTCTGTCTACGCCATTTTCACCTAAATACGTATGCCTGACTCCGGGAGCAAACCATTTAGCATGGTAATCTCCAATAGCACTGTGACCATCTCTGCTTGACATTCTGCCAACCATTGTTGCCGGTTTATCATCGTTATATCCGACACCTGTGGTTTTAAAGACTGGGATAATTTGCTCTGAACTCCAGTCTGGAGTAGTACTATGATCTACTGTCCAGTTAAATAATCCGTCTGCACATTCAAGATCTGCCCAATAGCCAAATCCATCGCCGCCTTCAACATGATAGATATACAACCCTTTACTATAATCTTGGAATTGCTTAAAAGGAGCTCCCATTGCTGTATCGCCAGCCATATTACAATCATAGACTCTTCCCGATCCGTCATTGAGCAATCTTTGCCGGTTGGTAATTTCAAAATATTCACCCGAAGTACCAGTCGAAATTTTAACTATATCGCCAGTGGTATGATAGTCACCTATCGAATATCCTGTAGTTGACGAATTGAAATTGATAACATTACCAAGCCCCACTGCTATCATATCCATTGGTGCAAGCCCAAGTTCATAGCCGCATAATTCCATGTCTGTGCCACCGGCAATTGTACTATAAGGTTTATGATATCCGTATGCGTAGTGAAATTGTTCGTGCCTAAATAAACCCAATACAGCTTCAATAGGCATGTCGGCTCCGTCAAAACCTGTTACACCAGAGCCGATGTAACTAACGGATTCGCTGCTTACATATTTTCCATTATTGGTTGTAAAATCAGCTAATGTAGAAGCAACACCTCCATATGGTATGTTGAATGGATCAATTCTTCTGTGCTGAATATATATCATGTCAATATAATCATCTTGAACCATTTCAAATTCTTGAGTATTAGAATTAAAACGCCACAAATCATATCTATCCCAGTCAAAGTTAGGGTCACTTTCTAAGCTTTCAAATGCGTCAACTGTTGCTGCAGAAATTCCCCCGTTATTGACATAGTAGTCGTAATTGTACGGAAGTACAATATGATAAACATCTCCTATTACATCAAATTGATCTAATGTAATCTTATTAAAGTAGTCTGATAATTTATAATCTTCATAAGCATCCAATCCTAATACTTTAATCGGGGCTAATAACGAATTCATATATACTGGTTCATTATTAGGTGACCAATAAGGTGAAGAACTTGATGAAGTGTCAGAATTGAACTCTATAAATATCATCAAGACTCTAAAGTATTTATCATAACTTGTAGTGGGAAGAGTTTTCATAGGTTTTGTCATACCATTTCCAATCGGAGGATTATCTGGTAAATTATCAGAAGAAAAGCCACATGTAAAATGATATTGTGTATAACTATTTATGGAAATTGTTATTAATAGTAACAATGTTAATAAAATATGCTTTAGCATAATTAAACTCCTTTTTTTTAAAAAATTATTTATTATTTTTAGTTAATATTAAAATTATGCAGAAAAAGGGGTCAGTTGGACTCCGATGTAAAGAGTTTAACTTAAAAACCATAAATGCTTGGCGGCTATATGGAGACCCTAATTCTGCTTTTTTTTACCCGGCGGAGTAAACATATTTTTCCTTTCTCATTTAATTAATATAAATTTTTTGGTGTTTATTAAATTACCATCAGCTATTAAGCTATAAAAGTATGTACCTGAAGCAATGTCATTAGCATCTAATTGGACTTTATATACACCAGGATTTATTTTTTGATTAAAAAGTTGCCCGATTTCTCTGCCTAAAATATCAAATATAATAATTGAAACATTTGAAGATTTCGAGATTTCAAATTCAATAATTGATGATGAGTTAAACGGGTTTGGATAATTTTGTCGTAAATAAAAATTGTTTGGTAATCCATTAGTGATATTTTCTATTACAACATATGTGCCGCCATTTGTAGTACGAATAATTCCACCACCTCCACCCACACCCCATCCGGTTGAATCATTGACAAAACTGAAATTGCCTATATACATTGCAATTGGAACATTCTGTTGTATCCAATTAAAACCGCCATTTGAAGTTTTGAACAACCTTGAACTTGTTCCACCAATATACCCGATCATTGAACTGTAAAAATAAATGGAATAAGAATATTGCAAGCTTCCACCTGTAAGGACTGCGACATTATTCCAATTAAGACCTCCATTTGTAGTCTTATAAACTTGGTTTTGTTGTTCGCTGACAACCCACCCTGTATTTACATTTATAAAATTAAGAGAAGGAAAATTGCTTGAAGTCATAAAAGGCATTTCCACCCAATTTACCCCTCCATTTGTTGATCTATGTAAATAACCACCTTCGCCACATACCCATCCGATTTGAGAACTTACGAATTGAACATCCCTTAACGGTCCACCACTACTTACAAATGCAGTATCCCAACTTATTCCGCCATTTGTTGTTCTTAATACTCTACCAAGTGAACTGCAAACCCAACCGGAAAAGGAATTAATAAAACTAATTCCGTGATTGCTGTTTCCATCGTTTGACGGGATATTGCTGATGATTATCCAGTTATTTCCACCGTTAGTCGTTTTAAGTATGGTTTCAAACCAACCGGCTATATATCCTGTATTGGCATCTAGCATATCCAATCCATAGAGGTTTTTAGGATAACCAAGATTAATTGTCTGCTGAAACCAATTAACACCGCCATTGGTGGTCTTTAATATTTTGCTGCCGTTACCCGTAGCCCATCCGGTGTTTGGGTTTACAAACTCAACATTATATAAAGGTGTGGTTACACCGCTTGGCTGTTGAAGCCATTGGGTAAAACATGTTGGTGTTAATGAAAAGGCAAATAATGAATAAACTAATATTAATATTCTCATTTTGTTTTTTTGATTAAAGCAAATTTAACATGATTGTAAAAATTACAAAGAAAACTTTTTATTAAATGACGTTTATTTCAAAGGAATACTACTAAAAATTTGTTGAAATTTGCAAATAATTCAGAGATTTGCATAAAATTTTGTCGTAAAGAGGTAGTATCATGATTTTTGCGCAAAAATAATATCATTTTAAGGATATTCTTGCTCTATAATTAGATTTGGTGGTTAATGTTTCAATATTTTGGACTTCTTCTATAAGCCATTCTTTAAAAACTATCCTATCATCTTTTTTCATTTCAAAAGCAATATCTTCTAATTT
This sequence comes from Ignavibacteriota bacterium, assembly GCA_003820375.1. Taxonomy (GTDB): domain Bacteria; phylum Bacteroidota; class Ignavibacteria; order Tepidaquicellales; family OLB5; genus RPQH01. The sequence continues at coordinate 18,513 of RPQH01000007.1, read as the reverse complement.
TATTCTTTCAATTCCACATCTGTATTGGATAAGCAATTCCATTATTTCAATATACCTTTTATATTTATGCTTTTCTGTCTTGCTTTTAATTTCATTGTTCCTTAAAAATGCTTTGTATGTATGAATCAGGCATAATGCTTCTTCATAGTATCCATTTAAGTAATAAATTTTCAGTTTTAAATTGTACGTGTCGTATTTATAAATAAAATAATCCAGATTAATTTTATTTATGTGATCCAACGCTTTAATCGAATTTCCGAACGCACATTCCAGTTGTGCCATTGAGTAGTTATACATCTTATCTCTATCAGATAATTTTATGCATTTGATGTTGTTTTTAATTAACTCTCTTAGCCATGTGTAATCCTTATTTTTAATTCCAAATACGACTATTGCCCTAAAAAGGTTAGTATCTATGTAATCAGAATAACTGTTCTTATAATATTTGTGTTGTAAAAAATCTTCATAGATATTATATAAAAGCGCCTTGTACTCTGCTTCTGGATTTTTGGTTTCGAGCATAACCATGCAATAAGTGATCATATGAGAAAAATGAGAAAATATTTCATTATTGCTTAAGACATCTATATTTCTTTCTATAAGCTTTTTATATTCTTTAAAATGGGTTTTCTTTCCAAAATGTTTAAATGTCTTAAAAAGTAAAATATACAATTTATATAATATATAGCTTTTACTTGTTTTATCAATACATTGCGAGGATATAAACGCTTCTGCTGAACATATAAATGTTTCGTTTAAGTACCCATTGTATCCTAAGTTAAATTTCTTGTTGTAAACAAATATTTTTAATTCACGCTCAATAATCTCGATTACACTATGAATTATGATCTCTATGATTGATATATTAATTCTAGAAACCCTGTCTAAAATTACTTCTTTATTCTTTATGGACTGATTTGAAATATTGAAATTTAATACTTCAAAATCATACCTAATCTTGTCCGAAATAAGCTCGTTGTCTAATTTCATTTTTTCGAAAATATTCTGTAGTAAATCTTTTTTCCTTAAAAATAATTTATTTTGCTTTTTTATACTTAAAACATGCAACAAGTCTAATCCGGCTTTAAAGTCATTTTTAACAAGAGCTTCGAAGGTCAAGAATTCTTCGCATTTTTCTAATAATTCGGATAGCAAATTTCGAATCGTAGAATCATGATATTCTTTTCCAGGATACAGATTCTCAAATAAATATTGTTTAGTTAGACATTCATTTTTAAAGGTAGGAAAAAAATCTGTTAGTAGAGTTAAAAGCGGATACAATTTCTTATTTGTTATATGGCATTTACTTGACAGAAAATCCGCAAACATTTTTAATTCATCAGGGTTGAAAACCATTAATAAAGACAAGAGATTATGCTTTAGCATATTAATATTGGGTCAATTTATAACGATAATTACAATAAAAATAAACAATTATAACAGAAAAACAAATATCATAATTTCCCAAAATTCATAATCTTCCGACATGGCAATTTAAGTTTTCTTTGTTAATTAGGCACCTTCAATTATTCTTGCACCGTATTTCAAAACTAAAATCGAACGCCATGAACTTCAAAAACTTAATTATTTTTTTATCACTTTTCCTATCTATCTCAACTTATCCAGTATTTTCATCTAATTTGGAATGCTCTCAAAAGCTTACCAAATCGCACAGCACTGTGACAGATCCAACAGATCCAATAATTACATATGTCAGAGTATTTCATGATGGCATTTGGTGGATACAAGTCTACGAAAACGACAGTTTTGTTTATGAGTACATAGATCCGGAACAATAGAATACCTAGCTATTTTACATCATATTTCCAAAACGTTGTAAATATTACTTGTTTTCTGAATGTCAATTATACAAACCAAACGAGTAATAACTCAAAATAACCGATATATATCGGTTATTTTAGTAATAATACTTAATAAACTGGATTTAAAATGCTACTCTATATTTATTGTTTATTGAAAATTTTGCGAAATATCCCCATGAACAACTTTAATTTCGATAATTCTATCTAAGAGCCATTTCTTATATTCGACATTAATTTCATCATTCAATTTTTCTTTAATATTATTAAGTTTAAAGCCATTTTGTTTTTCTCTTAATTGGAACAATTTCTTTACAAAATAAGCAAAATTCTTATAACGTATTTTTACTTTGCTAGGTATAGTTTTATCAGCAGATAAGTTATGCATATAAGAATCGATCATTGCGGTTTAATTCTATTTTTTCGCATTTTCCAATTCTATAATTTTGTCATGTAACCAATTTTTGTATTCAACGTTCACTTCATTATTTAATCTTTCTTTAATAATATTAATCTTTATAAAAGCATTCTGCTCTCTTATCTGAAACAATTTATTAACAAAATAAGTGAAATTTTTGTACCGCACTTTCACCTTAAACGGAATCGTTGTATCAGACTTTAAATTATGCATATAAGAATCAATCATTGACATGCCCTCATTAAAATTATTGTTCTCGTAATATATGATAAGAAAGAGATTTTTTATACGTGCCATATAATAAAAATCTTTACTTTGGACTAATGCTAATGACTCTAAAGCTTTCCCATAATGGAATTTCTTTTCTTTTTCTTTCTTAACATTTTTACCTTTCATATATTCAATAACCGCTAAATTGTAATTATATGCATTTTGTTTTTCTTCTAATGGTAAAAACATTTTATATTTTTCATTAAAATACACTGCCCATCCAAAATCATGCTTTCTTATTGCAGTTGCAACAGAATTGATATAAGATTGGACATCAAGAGTATTTCCTCGAAGTAATAAATTATTACTTTCTATTTCTTTTATAAGAGCTAAAGCTCGTTCACCAAATTCAATTTCTCCATTTTGTTCTCTTTTTTTGCAATAGTTATATAAATCAATATATAGATCTCTTTGTAATGCTTTGCTTAATCGCGTTCTATTAGTATCAAGTATTTTTTTCAAAGACTCAAAATCACAAGATTCTTCGCATATATATAATTTTAAAAACTCATGTAAAACATCAACTATAGGAGATTGTCCACACATGTCTTTATTTTCTTGTATAAAGCTAATAGTCCGCTTCGCTATTTCTAAAGAATGCTCGAAATTCAAAGACGATTCTACATTATACATCTTTAAATATGTTTTTAGGATACTAATGGCAAATACCGAATAGATGTCTTTCTCTTCTGAACTTAAACTGCCGTATGTTTTACCGCACTTGCCTAACAACTGCCGTAACTCATAATATTCTCTTACAATCGATTCTAATTCAAGCTTTTTTATAAAATAATCATCATCTTTGATTTTTTGAGATTTCAGCATGTGTGATATCTTTTGTACACAATTTGAAAATATTTTATCGAGTCCCCGGTGACTTAATTCCCGGACAGCACATAACTTAAGTAGATAGTTCTGTTTTGTAAATTGTATCAACGACAAATACTGAATTAGGTGATGATTTAGGATTGAGATTCTATCTCTCATTTTTTTATCGCAGTAAGATTCATCCTTATAAAGAGATTTGAATAATATTCTCTTGTCCAATTTTGAACTGACAAAATCAGGAGAATGTTTTCTTAACATTGAGAATAACTGAATGAGTTTTTTACTTTTGTTATAAAACGGTGATTGTAAATAAACACTGAAGTTATGTAATTCTTCAGTAGTAAATGATTTTAAAAGATCAATCGTCTTTGAATTATGCATTTGTATTTAAGACATTAGTATAGCAAAAATACTAATATTTTACATTATTTTCTCATAAAATATTCATATCCATTCTTTTTATTATAAGACAATGCAAAATATTTTTCTTTTATAACATAAAATATCTGAAAGTAAATTTGTCTTATCAAACTATTTCTTTTTGCTATCGCCAATAGCATTAAGCAAACTCATTAATAATTACTAAACTTATGGATGAACAAAAAACTTTTACCTGTAGTAACTTTTCTGGTCAAACTGCTTCATGTCTGTTTACTGCTACAGATGAAGAACCAAGAGTTATAGAAATAGCAGTTGATCATGTCATGGCAGAGCACGGATTTATGGACACACCAGAATTGCGTCAACAAATAACAGACAGCTTGACAGGTGGCTAATTGATTTGCACTCATTAAGCAGTTCAAACCAAACGTAAGTCAAAAACGTGAAAGAATCGTTTACTATTTTCAAAAAACTAAACCTAAAATTTTCTATCGCCTAGACAATAGATAAAAAGAATATTATACTAAAAGAAAAAATAAAGTCGAATAGTATTACAAAAAATTATCAGCAATTATAAAAATATGACAAATTGCAATGACCCAAATGGTTCTATTTGGCGAAAATGGGACTTACATTTTCATACTCCTTCTTCATATGACTACCAAAAAAAATCAATAAAACCTCAAGAAATAATTGATACACTATGTAAAGAACAAGTTTCTGCTGTAGCAATAACAGATCACCATACTATTAATGCTGAAATGATTAGAGAACTTCAATGTATTGCTAATGGGCGTATTTCAATTTTCCCAAGTATTGAATTTTGCTCTGAATTAGGTGGCAGCGAGTTAATGCATTATATTGGTATTTTTTCAGAAACATCTGATATTGATGATATCTTTAAAAAGATTGAAGTAAAATGTAAAATTACTCAAAAAGATATTAAAGATAGAAAGGGACTTGAAAATCTCTTTTGCGATTTTGAACAAACCTCAAAGTTAATACACGAATTGGGTGGTTTAGTATCTGTTCATGCGGGTAAAAAAGGAAACTCAATAGAAAGTATCAAAAATAAGATCAAAGATTATTTAGAACAAGAAAAATGTATAGATATTCTTGAGGTTGGAAAGGTAAGTGACAGCAATGATTATGTTAATATTGTATTTCCAAATATCAAAAGAAAAATACCTATAATTATATGTTCTGATAATCATAACATAAAAGAGTATTCTGTCAAAGAGAATTTGTGGATAAAAGCAGATACAACATTTGAAGGATTGAAACAAATTTTATATGAGCCAGATGAGAGAATATTTATCGGCGAGAAACCCCCAATTTTAGATAAAATAAAATCATCTCCTACAAAGTTCATTGGTTCACTAAAAATTACAAAAACAAATAATTCAAATCCTGAGGATAAATGGTTTGAAAATACTGAAATCAAACTCAATCCTGAATTAGTGGCAATAATAGGAAATAAAGGACATGGTAAAAGTGCAGTCGTTGATACTATTGGCTTAATAGGTTGTTCACAAAATTTTGAATTATTTTCATTCTTAAATGATAAGAAGTTCAATAAACTGCCGAAATTACTGGGTAAAAATTTTACGGCTAAATTAGAATGGTTAGATCAGAATTCCGTTTCAAAGCAAATGTCATATAAACCAAAAAGTTCAGATTTAGAATTAGTCAAGTATATACCTCAGCGCTATCTTGAAAATCTATGTAATGAATTATCAGAACAAGAAGATGTATTTCAACAAGAATTAAAGGAAGTAATTTTCTCTCATGTTCCTGAAAAAGACAAAGCTGGATGTAAAAATTTACAAGAACTAGAGAATTTAATATCTAATGAGATAAAATCTGAAATACAAAAACTCAGAAACAAGTTAAAAAAAATAAATGAAAAAGTAGCATCATTAGAGATTAAAAATACAGTAGATTACAAAAAAATTATTGAGAGCAAAAAAGATAAGAAAGATGCCGAACTGAGAGCTTTGAAACCAATTGAAACAATAATGGAACCAGATAAATCAAAAAAGACCGGGGAGATGATAAATCTTTCTGAGGAATTAAATAAAAAGAGGGAAAGCTTAAAGAAAATTGAAAAAAGATTTAAGGAAATTACGGAAAAGTACACTAAATTAAATTCAGACTATATAGAGTTAAAAAATTTAAAAAGAGCATTTGATAGTCTCAAAAAGCAATATGATGAGGTTAGGAATGCAAGCAAAAACAAATTAAATGCATTAGGAATTAATATTGATGATGTTATTAGCTTAAAATATGATTCAAAAATAATTACAGACAAGCTTAAAAACTTGCAAGCAGAGCTGACGAGTATAAATGATGATCTGAATTTGGAAAAAGAAGGGAGTTGTGCTTATAACAAAGAAAAAATACAAAAAGAGATAAAAAAATTAACCGAGAAACTTGATGAGCCTACTAAAAAATATCAAGCTTATTTAGAAAAAAATAAACTTTGGAATGAAAAAAAGAAAAGTATTGTGGGGTCGAAAAATAAAGAGGGGACATTAGAATTCTATATAAATGAATTAATATATTTAGAAAACGATATTAAAAAAGAAATTGATTTATCCAGAAACGAACGATTAGAAATCGTAAAAGAAATTATATTGAAAAAAACTGATATAGTAAATGATTATTCTATTTTATATAAACCAGTAGATGAATTTATTAAAAAACATAAAAAGGAAAATGATGATTATCAGGTAAACTTAGCTGTATCTTTGGATTTTAAAAATTTTGATGATAAATTTTTTAATTTTATTAATCAATCCGTAAGTGGAAGTTTCAGAAAATATGAACAAGGAGCAGAAAAGATTAAAGCTTTAAAGAGTACGGTTGATATGGTAAATTCAAATTCTGTTATTAACTTTTTAAATAATATTATATACAATCTTGAAAATGATACAAGTAACCCAACTAGTAAACCAAATGAAATTACAAAGCAAATTAAGCCTAATGATCTGCAAGAATTTTATGATTTTATCTTTGGATTAGAATACCTGCAAACGAATTATAAATTAATGCTAGGTAACAAGCTTTTGTCCGAGCTTTCGCCCGGCGAAAAAGGGGCAGTTTTACTAATATTTTATTTGTTAATAGATAAGAACGATGACCCCTTATTAATTGATCAACCAGAGGATAACCTAGATAATGAAAGTGTATTTAAAATACTAGTTGAGTATATAAAAGTAGCCAAGAAGAGAAGACAAATCATAATAGTAACTCATAATCCAAATCTTGCTGTTGTATGTGACGCTGAGCAAATTATTTCTGTCAATATTGATAAAAAGAATGGTAATAAATTTAGCTTTAAATCAGGCTCTATAGAAAATCCTAAAATAAATAGTGAGATTATAAGAATTCTAGAAGGTACATTGCCAGCCTTTAATATAAGGGATCAAAAGTACTCTATTAGTAAAAGGCTACAAATATAATGGAACAGAAAAAATCTAAAATTAATATTAGGTCGTTCTAGTCTGATTTTTATCAGCAAAGCTCATTTAATTGGCTATGTTGATTGCTCCACCCAAATTCTGTTATTTAATTTGTAACAAAATAAAAAACATTTTTCAATTAGCCAATAGCGATTAATATTAAAAAATGGCTTTTAAAAATTATTACAGGTATTACAACGAATATAGATTCAAATCAATTGCGATTATAAATAATACAACTGGAGCTAGATTTGTATCTTATTTTATTTGAGGGTAAAGCAATTAAGGCGTGAAAAATGAATAAAAAATACAGAAAATATCCATGCCCCAAATTCTTAGTTATTATTATACAGATGGCAGCTATTATGATATGCCTATAGGGGAAATCGAGCTGGCTGATAACCCAGATGATGTACTAATAATTCTGGGTATAATTGGATTATTAGTGCTTAGTGCATTGATTGGTTATACTCTTTCAAGTCAATAAATAAAAGGATAAGATTATGGATAAAAACGCTGAATTAAGCAAAATCCAATCACTATTGAAAATCCCGATTTCTGAAATAATTTTTATTAATGATTACAAGAGTGTACAATTATTTTCTGATGGAATTAATATTAGAGCTATACCGTACATCAAAGTTAGTGGTATCATCACGTACGAAAATAACAAAGGAGCAGTTAACTGGCTAAAATGGGTTGATGTATACAATCATAATAAAAAATTTATAGACCCTTCATTAACTGTAGAAAGAATATAAGAAATATCATCAATAAACACCAGGCTATGTGGTCTATCAAACTTACAAATAGCAAATTTAATTAAACACGGAGAGACACTAACAGAAATTCAAATTAATTTATATTGTCTCAGTTTAATTAACAGAGAAAACATTTATAAAAAGGCTTTTTGATGTGCTTGTTCAACAGTGGTTGTAAAGCAAACTGTTATTTATCAAGTTGGTTTACGGTTTATATTCCTGTTTCTATTGGTTTTAAGAAAACCAAAATAGTACTTTAAAAAGTACAATGACGAAGTACATATATTTTAATAAATTATTCGAAAGGGAAAACAAACATGGCGAAAACAAAGGTTCACGTCATACCATCTGGAGACAAATGGGCTGTAAAAAAAGAAGGTAACATCAAAGCTTCTGCGGTAACCGATACTCAAGCAGATGCAATCAAAATAGCTATTCCGATTGCTAAACAAGAAAAATCCAGTGTAGTAATTCATAGACCCGATGGCTCCATAAGAGATACTGACAGTTATGGTGATGAATCCAAAGTAAAAGATACAAAACATTAATTAATTATTATAGCAAAGGCTGCCAATTTACATGACAGCCTTTGCATCTAAATGAGGAGATATAATTCCTGAATCGAAACATAATTGGAAAAAAAATTCAAGAATAGAGATTAAAAAAAATAATAATTTCTATAAATGCATAAAGAAATCAATGTTTTCTTATAACTGCATATTCATTTTTGTTGAAAATAAATTAAATTAGATCAATAATTGCTAAATCAAAGTCCTTTTATAGAGAAGCATAATATGAAAAAATTATATAATGAAAAACCCGAAGATATTGTTGAGAAATTATATCTATCCAGAATCCTGTGGTTATTTGACAAAGGACTCAATTACGTTAATTCCATTAACAAAAATTATAAAAAAGGATTTTCAAAATTAGATAGAATTTATTTAACGACAGTACAAGATGATTTGACTTTTAAAGCAATAGAAATACAAATGTCAGCATCAAATGAGGATATAAGAAATCATTTACAAAATAATTTCAATAAACTACAAAATGAAATATTGAAAAATAGTTCAGAAACTTACTTTCCGGAATGGGTTTTTAAATCTGAGCTAACACTTATAAAAAGTAATTTAGAGAAAATCAAACAGGATTATTTCTCTAATTTGAAAAATAAATTAAATGAGCAAGTAAATTATTTTAATGATTTATTTGCAAACTCAGAATTTAAAGATATTATTTCGTTATTTAGAATCATAAAGTTTCTTATTGAATTGCAAGAATTCGGACATGCTAGACAATATTTAATTAAATCATTTAGAATATCTCAAAATTCAATATTATTCAATTTAGCCTTAGGATTTCTACTCAGGTCAGAGCATAGGTTTGAGGAGGCTTTACATTATTATAAACTATCCGAAAAAATGATAAATGATAAATTCAGTTGGTCAAGTTCACCTTTTGTTGATCAGGAAATATCATTTTGTTATTATGCTTTAGGAAATCTTGAAGAAGTCATAAATATTACAGACCGGGCACAACTTAAATGGAAAAAGTTGCCTCATTTTAATAACAACCATCAATTTGCACGAACTAGGAAATTGTTAAGGGATTATGGAAATAAGTTTTGGGATAATCCTGAAAGAGCAACTGATATATTTAATAATTTCTTATCTTCAATATTTAATGTTGGCAGTTTTGGAGTAGCTCATTTTAATTATGCATTATTAATTTATTGGGCTAAAGAACAAAATAAAACATCTATAGTAAGAAAAGCTTTAGAGGAATCTGGTACAAGAAAAGACTTATTATTGATGAGTAATATGGCAGAAGGGGCTTTTTCTCGAGCACGCAAATCATTCAAAGAGGAAGAAGATTATTTTCATATGGCTATCTCATCTTATTTTATTGAAAGATCAAAAATAACTAAATTAGAAGATATTCGTTCAAAATTACTCGATAGTTTTATTTGGGATGCCGATAATTTCATATCTCAAAAATATGCAATTGACAAATGGAATTATTCACTCGTAAAAAAAGATTCAGCAATAAAATCAGCATTTATTTTTAATCATTTAGCAACATTAAAAAGATGGAAAAAGGATTTTATGCCAAGTACTGGAGGAATTGTATTTGATGGAGGAGGTTATTTCATTAAGTGGAATAATAAAGGATTAATAATAAATCCTGGATCTGGATTTATAAATAATTTTCAAAGGCATGGATATGCAATTTCCGAAATAGATATTATTATCGTGACTAATCAGCATTATAGTGCATATGAGGAATTAATGGATTTGATTGAGTTGATTGATTACTGCTATGTTCATTCTGACGCTAAAAAGATAATTGAAATTTATTTAGAAAGAACTGTTTTTATGAAATTCCCTAATATACATAAACGATCTATACCCTCATTATTTGAACCCCAAATTTTAAAAACAAATCATCTATTAAATATTGGGGATGATATTCAGATAGAAACACGTTTAATGATTTGTGAAAATTGTCAATATGATCATCAGAAATTAATGTTTTTAGATTACACTGATTTTTCTTCGAATTTAACTGTTTTTATATTAAAAAGAGATAATTATATAATTAAAGTCGGCGTTTTGAATGAATACTGTCCGAATAGTATGAAAAAAGAAAAATTTTTAGACTTAGATATTCTAATTGTAAGTTTAGGAGATTTAATACCATATAGTTTATTTAAGAACAATATATCGTCAACTTTCAAAACAGATATTCATCAAGTTGTAAACGACGATAAAATATACTTAAAATGTTTAGGTTTAGAGAATATATCTGAGTTAGATAGTAATAACAATCAAAGCAATTCGCTGCTTTGTTTAAGGAAATACAGACAAAAAAATGGAATTGATTTTGAGGGGTTAATTAATTTATCGGAAATAGTAGAAAATGAAAATATTCTTGTTATTGTTGGTGACATTCCTATAGAATTAGGAGATAAAAGGCATTCCATTTCTGAAATTTTTAATCAAAGTACTAACTTTAAACCTTCATTTATTTGTGAAGATGTGGATTTAGTAGTTGATCTATTAAGCAGAAAAATTATATGTGAATACTGTGGAAAGAAATTGAAATACAACGAATTGGATGAACAATGTTTAGAGGGGATTTTGAAAGGACCACTTAAACACATTTGCAGAAATCATAGGAAAGAAAAAGATTTTCATGTTTTTTTAACCCGTCAATTCTAATTTTAATTTCGTTATGAGCAAAAGAAAATGTTTTGTTATTTGTCCTATTGGTTTTGTTAATACAGAAACAAGAAAAAGAGCAGATGAAGTGTTTGAATTTATCATTAAACCAAGTATTGAAAAATTTGGTTATTTGATAAACAGATCAGATCTTTTATCTGAACCTGGTTTAATTAATAAACAAATTATTGAGAACGTTCTGGATTCTGAATTGGTAATTGCTGATATTACAGATCATAATCCAAACGTTTTTTATGAATTAGCAATCAGACACTTTATTAGAAAGCCTTATATACAGATTATTGAAGAAGGACAAAACATTCCGTTTGATATCTTTAATGTTAGGACTATTCCAATAAATACAAAAGACTTGACTAGTGTAGAGGAAGCTAAGAAAGAAATATTACTACAAGTTGAAAATATTAAAGATAAGACGGTGATTGATTCACCTATTAGTTCTACAATTATATACAAGGATTATGAAAAAAGTAATAATATTGAAAAAAAGAAATTTATTGAACTTCTTGAAACATTTACACATTTAGCAAAAGATGTATATAATATAAAGAATTTATTAAAAGAACCAGAGAATGTGTTGCCTATAGCTTATTTAGAAGAATCTATTTCTCGTGTTCAAAAAAAATATTATTCTCCTGAAATATTAATTGAAATTGGACAATTAGTAGAGAAACTTGAAAGTTGCCTTAAAGCTAGAAAAATCGATAAAGATCAAATAGAGCTAATAAATATTGAAATTATGTCCTTAATTAACAAAATAAAAAGAAACTCTATGGACTATGAATATTGATACACTTTAAGTATTTTAGAAAAATTTATAAAAAAGAATTAGAGGAATTCGAGAATACAAATGATTTTCTACATCCTTCCAATAAAATAGTGAGGTTACTATCTATTCTAATTTGATAATATTAAATATTAATTAAAAGGTCGAGTACAATTGTTAAGTACTAGACCTTTTTTTACATTTTCTCTTTTTATTTAAAAGAGAAAAGATAGCGGAATTATATACATAATATCCTCCTTTTGCTATCGATTTTTAAAATAAGTTAATTCAAAGTACGGAAATATGATATAAAATTATTTTAATTGTATATAAGATTTTTGTCAATACTTGACTTTACCTATAAAATCATAACTAAGTCATAGCCACAAATAAAGTAATGCACCAAAGAGGATTCCTAGGTACATTACATTAAAACAGTTAATTTCTATTAATATATAATACTTAATAAAGTATGATGTATCATGCTTAAAGGATTTCTTATCGAAGCTATTAAGAAAACTTAGTTTCTTCGCTACGTTTTGGCTACGATTTATATAGAAATTAGGAAATTAAATAGATTATAGAGAATAAAGAAACTGTAATTTTATATAGTTTTTAGCAATTACACTTTTTGTTATTGATTCGTAATCAGCAGGTCGCAGGTTCAAGTCCCGTCGCCAGCTCAAATAAAAATAAGAACAAGCGAAAAATTCTTATCAATCTTCACAGCCTTCTTCAATCCTCTGTTTTAACCGGTTTACAAATCTGGCAGCAGGTGCTCCGTCAACAAGGTCGTGATTAATTGAGATTGTTATACTCAGGTACTCTCTGATACATATATCCGACCCAACGACGCCGGGTTTCTTCATTAAATTTCCGATAGCAAATGCAAGTGGCCTGGTTTTTCCTCCGGCAAAGAATGGTATTACGAATCCAGAAACTTTACTAAAGCCGCTTACCGATGATACATAAGTAGTACCAAATCTCTTCTTTAAGAAAAATGGTTTTCCCGAAAGATACTTAGTAATTAATTTAAACAACCATTTTGGCATAATCGAAGCAATTTTAATCCATCCAAGTGCCCACTTGTCATCTTCGCCGGCGGTTCCGGATTCTTTCCAGCTTTTTTTTGCATTCTCAATTTCCCGTGTTATTTCCTCTGCATTCTTATTTGCTGCATCTCTCACAAGATATTTCCGGGGTGTAGAAATTCCATTAAGCTCCAATTCAATTGGAATATCAATGTCGACTTCATCAAAATAGTATACCTTTTTTCCGCGACGTATGATATTTAACTCTTTATTCTCATCGATGGTTTTTGCAATTGCACTCAACAAAAAACCAAAAAAGGAAACGTTCTGTCCTTTTGTCCTCAGAGACCTCAATCTCTGCCGCGTATTTGTTACGTCCAGCTCTAACAGGGCATACATATTATGCCCTTCCCCTAATGCTTCATATCCGTAAATAGAAAGTAGTCTGAATGGACTTAATTTTTTTATTTCATATTTCATTTTTTATCAATACTTCTTTTGCCTGATTTACAGAATTAACAAAGTTAATTCTGCCAGTTTTATTACTCTCGTAAATAAAATCTCTTAGACTTTTACTTGAGTATTTAGAAAAATCACCAACAATGGCAAGTTTAAAATTGTACGTCGAAAATTTTTGAAGTATTTCTCCCGCTATTCCTGTTTTTAAATCAAAAAAATCCCGGAGAATATTAATTTCATGAATGATTATATTTCTTGCTCCCTGAGAGCTGCAATTTGCCATTATATCTAAGGCATCCTGTGAATTATTAATTTCTAAATTTTCAGATATTAATTCAGCAATATAAATTCCATTTAAGTTAATTAAATCTATTCTCATGGTTTTAAAATATTCCGGAGCAATTTTTTAAATGATACATATCTGTGTAATGTATCATGTATTTTATTTCCTGATTTGCAATTTCCTGACAACATTTTTTTTAAAAGATATTTAATTTAATTAAAATAAGATATTAAAAAATAGTTACTTAACTTTAAAAATATTACATTCAAAAAAAACCAAGCAATCAAACACAAATTCAGAACATATTTAAACCCCGAACTCGTTTAGTTCCAAATATTATTTCTGATAATCCGTTTCATTCTTTTTAGTAATACCCATAATTCAATTTTAGATATAAACCTTCCATTAACAACTACTTATTAAATAGCATTAAATCAATAATTTAACGTTTTCAAGTGATTAACAAACTTATGGTTTTAGCTATTTTAGTAACAAGCAATTTACCATAACGGGTAATAAATTTGGTGAGATGAATAAAATATTAAAAATTTTGATAATTGTACTGTTTTCTGTTTCATATCTGAAAGCACAATCAACAGAGGAGTGGGTCAATCGTTACGATGGTGCGGGAACAGACCATTCTTATTCTCTCGCTACTGATAATTCCGGAAATATTTATACTTGCGGAAGCGTGAATAATGGAAATAATTCAGATTATTTTGTAATAAAATATAGTGTCACGGGTAAATTCATCCGGAGTGTATATTACAATGGTACTGCTAACGGTGATGATTGTGCTTATGCCATTGCTGCTGATAAATATAATAATATATATGTAACAGGTATGAGCGAAGGGATAACAGGCGGTTTGGATTTTGTAACAATAAAATATAATGCGAACGGAATTCAGCAGTGGGAAGCAAGATACAATGGTACAGGTAACAGCACAGATGCCGCATACTTTATAAAGATAGATGAGAATTGTAATATTTATGTAGCAGGTCAGAGCTACGGTACAGGTTCAAACTTTGATTGCCTGATAATTAAATATAACTTAAGTGGTGTTGAACAATGGGTCAACAGATATAATGGAACAGGCAATACTTCTGATGTAATTAATGACCTGATTATTGACGATAACGGTAATCTCTATACCGCCGGAGCAACAACAAATTCATCTTACAATTTCGATTTCCTGGTTTTGAAATTAAACAATAACGGTATAATACAGTGGACAAATATTTACGATGATTCGTCTTCTAACAGTGATGCCGCTAATTCACTTGCCCTTGACCAATGGGGAAATATTTATGCAGCCGGTTCAAGTACCAATACAAGCTTCAATGCTGATTACCTTACAGTAAAATATAATCCATCCGGAAATGTTATCTGGCAAAACCGTTTTAATGGAACAGGCAGCGGAAACGATTTTGCATATTCAATTGCAGTCAGCCGGAATGGAGATGCATATATAACGGGAACGAGCTATTGTTCGGAAAATAATTTTAATTACCTGACAATAAAGTATAACACTGACGGCTTATTAAGCTGGATAAAAAATTATGATGGCAATAATAATTTACTTGATGAAGCTAATCATATAGTATTAGATAATGACGAAAATGTTTATATCACGGGTTTCAGCACAAATTTTAGTTCAGGCTCTGATTTTACAACCATCAAATACAATTCATCAGGTATGCAGCAATGGATTAAGACATACGATGGAACAGGCAACAGCTCTGACCAGGCCACTTCTTTAACATTGGATAATTCAGGAAATGTTTATGTAACAGGAAGCAGTACAGGTATTGGCACAGGGCTTGATTTTGCAACTGTAAAATATTCTCAAACTATGGTAGGTAATGCTAACAGCAATACCAGAATAACCAATAACTTCAACCTGCAACAAAACTATCCAAACCCGTTTAATCCCGGTACATTAATAAAATTCGATATCCCGGCACCCGGTTTAAATAATTCTGAAAATATTATAAATACCCGTTTAATCATCTATGATATACTTGGAAATCAATTGGAAAAATTGGTTGACAAACCGCTAACTGCAGGCAGCCACGAAATATTCTGGAATGCATCGCAGTATGCATCAGGTATATATTTTTACCGGTTAAGCGTAACGGGAAAATCTACTATCCTTTTTGAAGACACAAAAAAGATGATTCTTTCCAAATAATTCTGTTTTAGCTTACCAATACATTAGAAATAAAATGCTCTACTGTATTGTTTTTTCAGCTTTTTCTTTTAATCCTCTTTAGCATAAATGCAGAAATTCCCACACAGCTATATAAAATATTAATATTTATATCTTTACAGTTGAATTTATATTAGATATTGGACTAATATTTACTTCTTTTATTCAAATTTCCAACCTCTTTTTAATTATTTTATTGAACTATTATCATAAATCAGGAATCTTTATAAGTTTAGAGAAGTTACCTATAAATATATTTTCTTCGAAGACAAAAATCCGCATTTCTTACAAGCAATATAAGTTAGTCGCTAGTAAAATAAATATAAAATAAATATAACTGCTATGAAAAAATTTACAATTTCTATAACAGTGATACAATTACTGATTATTTTCATTTTTTTGATATTGATTTTCTATATCATCCCAATAAACTCACATAGTTTATTTAATTACACAAAAGAAAAAAATATCCTATCTCCAAAATCAAATGAAAGTAATACAGTAATAAAGACCTGGATTGGAGCGGGCAGCGGCGGAGCAGGTACTGATTTTAATGATGGTGCAAACTGGAGCCCGGCAGGAACACCGGGACTTTTAGATGATTGCGTTATGAGTCCCACAAGCGCTGCAACGGTCAGTTTAAATGCAAACATTTCTATAAACTCACTTTCAATTACATATAACACTACTAACACAGGAACTCAAGTTTGGACACTTGATATGCGGGATTTTGCATTAACTATAAATGGAGATTTGACTGCTGCAAATAATACGCCCGGTACAACCGGCACAAGAAACCTTCAATTCCGTGTAGGATTAACTGCAAATAATACCGATGGAGCACTTATTGTAGGAGGTAATGCAAGTTTAGGTGTTACAGGAAACAGACCGGTTGTTCTCACAGGAGTCACAACCAGCCGCGGCAGATATGAATTTCAGGGTAATGTTACATTTGGAGCCGATGGCGAGACAAGTAATTCCGCATTCCCTTACAGGTACGTTTTCAGCAAACCTTCCGGGACCCAGACGTTAACTGTTAATAATAATAGTGTAGATTTATCAGCAGTTGAAATTGGCAATGGCACCACAAGCTTTCCTACACTAACTTTGGCGGGAAGCCAAAATGCCGAATTGAATGCTGCGGCTGACAGAAATTATCTTATGATTTATTCCGGTTCTACGCTGGATATGGGTACAAGAACTTTTAATGCAAGCTCTACTACAAGCGGTGATTCAATGTATTTATATAATTCTGCGACTATTAAAGTTGGCGGAACATCCGGAGGTATTTCAGGAAGTAATTTCCCTAATAGATATAGGACTTATTTTATTTATCCTAATTCCACTGTGATGTTTAATGGAACTGCATCACAATCCATCAACCTTGCCGGAACTTATTACAATCTTACAATAGATAATTCTGCCGGAGTTTCAACCGGAGTTGATTTAACAATTAACTCAAACCTATTTTTATCTAAAGGAACATTTAATAATACCGGAGATAGTATAGATCTTGCAAATGGATGCACAATTACAAGAGATATTGGAACAATTACAATAGCACCAATATTTTTTTCAAGTGTAAACGTTACTTATACCGGAACAACTGCAGTAACTACAGGAAGAGAATTGCCAACCTCTAATAAGCCAACTGTATTAAATAACCTTACAATTGAAAAATCAGGAGGGGTAACTTTAGATTCGAACAGAACTGTAAATGGAATAATTACATTTACAAGTGGTAAAATATTAACCGGAACTAAGACATTAACACTTGGGGCTTCAGGAAGTGTAACCGGAGAAACATCATCAAGCTATCTTGTAGGATATTTAAAGACTACCAGAGTTGTTGGTACCGGTTCTTCAATATTTGGCGGAATAGGTGTTGAAATTAATTCCGGAAGCGATAATATAGGAAATGTGGAAGTTATCAGAGCTTCAGGCTCGGCAGGAGTTATAAACGTTAGTGGCAATCAGGGTATAGCCAGATCATGGAATATTACACCTGATTTCGATCCTACAACGAGCGGAAGAATATTAACATTTTCCTGGGTATCTGCTGACGATAATGCAAAAGATATGACTCAAGCTCAAATTTGGAGAAAAATTAATGCAGGTAATTATGATATTTTAAGTTCAAATCAAAATGTTTCGGGGAGTGATCCAAGAATTATAACATCATATTCTACAACCGAAATAAACGGGACAACATGGACTGTTAGTGATCCATCAAGTCCATTGCCTGTAGAGCTTATTTCTTTTGACGCTTTTCTCAAAATCAGAAATGTTGAGCTTAAATGGGTAACTGCAAGTGAAATAAATAACCAGGGCTTTAATATCGAAAGACGCTCTTTCGATAAATCAAGCTATGGGGAATGGAAATCTGTTGGATTTGTAAACGGTAAAGGTACAACTAATGAAAATCAATACTACAGTTATGAAGATAAAGACCTTCCTACAGGTAAATACCAGTACAGGTTAAAGCAGGTTGATTTCAACAGCAACTATGAATACTTTGTACTTAACTCACCCTCAGAGCTTGTCGTAGGTAAACCAATAGCCTTTGAGGTTTCACAGA